>DATFQY010000091.1:0-2915 GCA_035263845.1 Thermoanaerobaculia bacterium
CTGCCGGTCAAGCGGATTCTTCCCCTGGCCGCGCAGATCGCCGACGGCCTCGCGAAGGCTCATGGCGCGGGGATCGTTCATCGAGACCTGAAGCCCGACAACGTCGTTGTGAACTCCGACGGTCACGTCAAGATTCTCGACTTCGGCCTGGCGAAGCTCGCCCGCCCGGAGGCCAGGGACCTGACCGCCGCTCCGACCGCGGCCCAAGAGGCGCCTCGCACCGACGCCGGGATCGTTCTCGGCACGGCCGGGTACATGTCGCCCGAGCAGGCCGCCGGCCGGGCGGTCGACTACCGGTCGGACCAGTTCGCCTTCGGCTCAATCCTCTACGAAATGGTGACGGGCCGCCGGGCGTTTGCCGGCGCCTCCGCGGCCGAGTCGCTCGCCGCGATCATCCAGAAGGAGCCGGAGCCGGTCACTTCGCTGCAGCCGGAGGTGCCGGTTCCCCTAATCTGGATCATCGAGCGGTGCCTCGCCAAGGAGCCGTCCGAGCGGTATGAGTCGACGCGCGACCTGGCGCGGGATCTCGCGATCCTCCGCGACAGGTCCTCCGGGGCGAGCGCGTCCGGGCTTGCGACCGGAGCAATGCCGGCGCGACTCGCCCGAAGCGGCAGGTTCGGTTGGGTAGCCGCGATTCTCACTACGATCGCGGCGATCATTCTTGCGACCATCCACCTGCGGGAAAAACCTTCCCGGCCGCCTCCTGTCCGTTTTCTCGTATCTCCTCCGGAAAACGCCAGGCTCTCTTCGAGCCAGACCGAGTTCCAGAATCTCGCGGTCTCTCCCGACGGGAATCGTCTCGCATTCGTGGCCTCTCTTGAAGGAAAAGACCGGCTCTATGTCAGGCCGCTCGATTCTCTCTCGGCGATTCCTCTGGCCGGAACCGAGGGGGCAAGCTCTCCCTTCTGGTCGCCCGACGGCGCTTTCCTCGGGTTCTTCGCCGACAAGAAACTGAAAACGATCTCCCTAGCCGGGGGGCCTGTCCAGTCGATTTGTGAGGCTCCAGTCCTCGGTGCCGGCGCGTGGAGCCGAAATGGAACGATCCTCTTCGCCCAGTTCTTTTCGGAGCAACCCGGTCTCTATTCCGTCCCTGCTTCGGGAGGAGAGGCGCGAAAAATCGTCGGGGATTCGGCCGACCTCTCGGGGGCTCGCTGGCCGCTGTTTCTTCCGGACGGACAGCGATTCCTTTTTCTCGCCGCGAGTCCGAAAGACAGGAAGAGATTCCTCGTGTCAGGCAGCCTTGGCTCGGCCGAGATTCGCAAAGTCACTCCCCTGCCGTCGCGAGTCGAGATCTCGGGAGGCCATCTCTTCTATGTCCGCGAAGGCGTGCTCGTCATGCGAGATTTCGACCCCACGACACTCCGTTTGACCGGTGAAGCTCTCCCGGTCGCAGAAAGGATTCCTTTTTTTTCACCGAGCGGCTGGGCCCCCTTTTCGGTATCGGGCAACGGGGTGATCGCTTATCAGGCCGGCGCGACCGACTCTCCTCTCCGATGGCTGGATCGGAAAGGACAAACGGTCGCGACAGTAGGACCGCCCGGCATCTATGCCCACGCCAGGCTTTCATTGGACGGGCGAAGGGCCGCGGTCGAGAAGATCGATCCGGCCACGGGACTGTCGGATATCTGGATTGCCGATTTCACGCGCGGCGTCATGACTCGCCTCACCTCGGATCCGGGGTCCGAGTCGTCGCCTGTCTGGTCTCCTAACAGTACTGAGATCGCCTTCCTGTCCCATGGCCGGGCCGTTCCAACTCTCAGGCGTAAACGCGTCGACGATTCATCCGACGAGGAGGTCATCCTCCAGGATGGCTTCCCCTGGCCGACCGACTGGTCCAGAGACGGGAGGTTCATCGCCTACCACAACCTCGGCGGAAAGAACGTCAGCCAGATGTGGATTCTCCCCCTGACAGGAGACCGGAGGCCGATTCCCTATCGCCACACATCCTTTCGCGAAGGGTATCCGACGTTTTCGCCCGACGGCCGCTGGGTGGCGTTTCTGTCGGACGAGTCTGCCGTTCTGCAAGTCTACGTAGCGTCCTCGTCCGGTTCCGGAGCGAAGTGGCAGGTCTCCTTCGGAGAGGGTGTCGCGCGGTTCCGCCCCTGCTGGAGGGGCGACGGCCGGGAACTCTTCTACCTGGCGACGGACGACACGCTGATGTCCGTTCCCGTCAAGACCGAATCCGGCGCGTTGGAGACCGGTTCTCCCGTTCCGCTCTTCCGAGTGAGCAGCGACCGTCTCGATGTCTCGGCCGACGGGGAGCATTTTCTTACGACTTCGATCGCCGGCCTCGGCTCGAAGTCGATCACAGTCCTGCTCAACTGGGCGCCGGCGACCGCGCGCTGAATCAACGGCGCAGCGAGTCTCCCGCAGCCGTGGGCTCCGTCGCCCCGGCGCGCAGAAGGAAAACCGAGAGACCCGCGAGCGCCAGCGAGGTGATCGCCTCGCCGGCGGCTCCGGAGATCCGGGGAGGAAGGGCGCGGGGAGCGGCGCCGAAGGCGACGAGCCCGGCAATGAGCACTCCCGCGAGGCCTTCGCCGGCGACGAGGCCCGAAGCCGCGAGGATCCCCGAATCGGTCCGGACCGCCGCTCCGGCGCGTCGGCGCTCGACCCAGGCGCGCAGGCAGCCCCCGAGGTAGATCGGAGCCATCGATGCGAGCGGGAGGTAGACGCCGATCGAGAAGGCCAGGCCCGAGACGCCGCAGAGCATCGAGCCGATCGCTAGCCCTCCGCCCGTCAGGACGAGTCCCCACGGCAGCGCGCCCGCGAGCACTCCCTCGATGATCGTCTTCATCAGGACGGCCTGAGGCGCCGGGACCTCCTTCGAGCCGAACTGGTAGGCGCCTCCGAGAAGGAGCACCGTTCCCGCGACGGCCCAGCAGGCGAAGGCCGCGCCGATCAGCTGGCCGAGCTGC
>DATFQY010000092.1:0-2921 GCA_035263845.1 Thermoanaerobaculia bacterium
CGCGATCTGGCTCGCGATCTCGCAACGGTGCGGGACCGCCTATCGGAGACATCCGTGTCGAGGCCCTCTCCGGCGGCCGCGCCCCATCGAAACCCCTGGCGGCGGATGACCATGCCGGCCCTTGCCGTCGGCGGCGCGATCCTGATCGGGGCCCTTGCCGCCGGACCCCTCTGGACGGCCGGCTCGGACCTTCACCCTTCTCTCCGGCAGGTCACCTTCCGGCGGGTTGGCCTCAACTACGCGCGATTCGCTCCCGACGGACGGATCGTCTATTCGGTCGCCACCGGAGGACCGGGCGAGCTCTTCTCGATTCTTCCGGGCACGCCCGAGCCTCGTTCCCTCGGCTTGCCTCCGGCGAGCGTGCACGCGATCTCGTCCCTGGGCGAGCTCGCGGTCTTAGTCGGCGGAAGCCCAAACCGCGGGACGCTCGCCACCATGCCGCTTGCGGGCGGCGCGCCGCGAGAGATCCTGGAGGATGTGTGGCGGGCGGCCTGGACGCCGGACGGGAAGGGCCTCGCGGTCGTCCACGTCGTGAATGGCGTGCAGCGCCTGGAGTTTCCAATCGGGAAAGTCCTGTACGAGGGCGCTGGTCTGTTCGGCGGAATCCAGTTCGCTCCAGGCGGAGATCGGATCGCCATTGCCCACCAGGAGTCGTGGATTCCCGGCGCCGTCATGGCAAAAGAGCTCATCGTGATGGACCTGGCGGGCCGGAAGATCGCGACTCTCCGGATCCCCTACGAGTTCGGCTGGTCGCCCCGCGGCGACGAGCTCTGGTTCAACGAGATCGAGGGAGGCACCACGACGATTCAGGCCATGACTCTCTCGGGCCGGAAACGCGTCGTCGCGTCTTTCGCCGGAGACTTCGGGTTGCACGACGTCTCCCGCGACGGGCGACTGCTTCTCGAGCGAAACCTCGAGCAAACCGAGATCGTGGGACGTTTTCCCGGCGATGCCGCCGAGAGAAACCTTTCCTGGCTGGACCATTCGGTTGTCGCCGATCTCTCCGCCGACGGCACCCTCCTGCTCTTCTCCGAAACGGGGATGGGCGGCGGGCCGAACAAGGCGGTCTACAAGCGCAAGACCGACGGCTCGCCCGCTGTGCGCCTGGGCGATGGCCTTGCCCTTGCTCTTTCGCCCGATGGCCTCTGGGCCCTGAGCGCGCCCGACTCGACGGGAGACCGACTGGTCCTTCTCCCGACCGGCGCCGGTCAGCCGCGGACCGTGGCACTCAACGGATTCCGCCTCCTGGGCGCCGGAGCTCGCTTCTTTCCGGACGGGAGGCGCGTCCTCCTTCGAGCCAGGGATCCTGCGGCTGGCAAGATCGGGCTCTACGTGCTCGACCTGGACAGTGGCAAGGCGCGGCCCCTCGCTCTCGAAGGGATCACTCCTTCTGGCTCCCTGTTGATCTCGCCCGATGGCCGATTCGTGGTCTATTGCAACCAAAAGGGCGGCACTCTCTACGACGTCGAAGGAGGAACGGCCCGGCCGTTGCCGGGTCTTTCGCGAGACCTTTCGGCGATCCGGTGGTGTGCGGACGGGCGTTGCCTCTTCGTGGCCTCGGGGACGAACAATGCTCTCAAGGTCCTCAGGATGGAGCTTTCCTCCGGGCGCACGGAGCTCTGGAAGGAATTCTCCTTCTCGGACATCGGTGAGAACGGATCCGCGGACGTGTTCCCGACGCCCGACGGGAAGTCCTACGTCTACGGCTACACCCGCTCCTTCGCGGACCTCTTCGTCGCCGAAGGGTTGAGATGACGGTCGCGGTAGGCTCGCGACTCGGTCCGTACGAGATTCTTTCGCCGCTTGGCGCGGGGGGGATGGGAGAGGTCTGGCGGGCGCGGGACACGCGGCTCGAGCGCGAGGTGGCGATCAAGGTCCTCCCGGCTGACGTCACGTCCGACCGCGAGCGCGTCAAGCGTTTCGAGAAGGAGGCGCGCTCAGCTTCGGCGTTGAACCACCCCAACATCGTCACGATCTACGACATCGGGTCATCGGGCTCCGTCTCCTACATCGCCATGGAGAGGGTGGACGGGAAGACCCTCCGAGAGATCCTGCTTGCCGGAGCGCTCCCCGTGAGAAGGCTGCTCGCGATTGCATCGCAGGCGGCCGACGGGCTTGCCGTCGCGCACCGGGCGGGGATCGTGCACCGGGACCTCAAGCCCGAGAACCTGATGGTGACCCGAGACGGTCTCGTGAAGATCCTGGACTTCGGGCTGGCGAAGCTGACGTCCACGGGATCCGGGAGCGACGAGGCGTCGCGGCTGCCAACGGAAACGGGAACGAGTCCCGGAGCCGTCCTGGGGACCGTCGGATACATGTCGCCCGAGCAGGCGGGCGCCCAGCCGCTGGACTTCCGGTCGGATCAATTCTCCTTCGGCTCGATCCTGTACGAGATGGCGACGGGGAAGAGAGCCTTCCAGAAGGGGACCGCGATCGACACGCTCTCGGCGATCCTCCACGAGGATCCGCGGCCGGTCTCGGAGTCCAACCCCGAAGCGCCGGCGCCCCTGCGGTGGATCGTCGAGCGATGCCTCGCCAAAGACCCGGACGGCCGGTACGCTGCGACGAGAGATCTCGCCCGGGATCTCGCGACGCTCCGAGACCGTCTCTCCGAAGCGTCCCTCTCCGGAGCCGCGCGCGCGGCTACTCCTGCGCCTTCGACACGCTCCTCGCGGGCCCGCCTGGCGGTCTTCGCCGCTTTCCTGCTCCTGGCCCTCGCCGCCGGTGCCCTCGCGGCGAGGCCCGTCTGGCGAAAGCGGGCGTTCCAGCAGCCCACGCTGCGACAGATCACGTTCCGCCGGGGCGGCATCATGTTTGCCCGCTTCGCCCCTGACGGGCAGATCCTCTACGGCGCCTTCGGCCCGGCGGTGGCTCCCGGCAAACCCTTCGAGCTCTTCTCGGCGAGGCCCGGCGCTTCCGAG
>DATFQY010000093.1:0-89043 GCA_035263845.1 Thermoanaerobaculia bacterium
ATCACCGACCTGACGGTCAAGAACGGAGACCTCGTCGTCGCCACGCAGGGGCGGTCGTTCTGGATCCTGGACGACCTGACTCCCGTCCGCGAGTACCGCGACTCCATTGCGTCGGAGAAGATCCGGCTCTTCAAGCCACGCCCGGCCGTCCGGTTCCCCGGCGGAGGTTTCGGCGGCGACGAGGAGGGCTCCTCGAGCGCGATCGGAAAGAACCCGCCCAACGGCGTCCTGGTCAGCTACTACCTGAAGGAGAAGCCGGGCGAAAAGGACGTCCTGACCGTCGAGTTTCTCGAGGGCGACAAGGTGCTGCGCTCCTTCACCAGCGAGAAGAAGACGCGCGAGGGGGAGGAGGCGGGCGCGGGCGGACCTCCGGCGGGAGGCGGCGGGCCCGGCGACGACGAAGGGGACAAGCCCATCGAGCCGAAGGCGGGCCTGAACCGCCTCGTCTGGGATATGCGGATCGTCAAGCCTTCGTTGCTTCCTCGGGCGATCATCTGGGGCAACAGCCAGGGCCCCAAGGTCGCGCCGGGGACGTACGCGGTCCGGGTCAAGTACGCCGGCCAGACGCTGACGGAGAACTTCGAGGTGCGGCCCAACCCGAACGCCGGAGCGACGGCCGAGGACCTCAAGCAGCAGTACGAGCTGCTGCGGCAGGCGCGCGAGGGGCTCTCGGCCTGCCACGACGGCGTCCAGCAGATCCGCGACGTGAAGAACCAGATCAAGGAAATCGGCGACCGCGCCGAGAAGCTCGGCAAGGGAAAGGGGCTGAAGGAGAAGGGCAAGGCGGTCTCGGACAAGTTGACGGCGATCGAAAAGAAGCTAGTCAACCCCGACATCAAGGCCAACCAGGACGTCCTGAACTTCGAGCCGGCGCTCGACCACCAGTTCGCGGGCCTCGCGACCGTGGCCGCCTCGGCCGACGCGAAGCCGACGGATTCCTCGCCGGTCTACCTCAAGCAGATCCAGGCGGAGCTCGCGACCGTCGAGGGGGAGCTGAAGTCGGTGCTGAATAAGGACCTCGCCGACTTCAACGCCGAGGTTCGCAAGCAGGACATCCCGCCCGTCGTCGTCGTGACGAAAAAGAAGGAAGGGGGCTAGGCCCCCGCGATCGCGTCGATCAGCTCGCGGAGATCCGCGGGAATCGGCGCCGACAACTCGATCGGCTCGTTTGTGGCCGGGTGGCGAAAGGCGATGCGCTCGGCGTGGAGGGCCTGGCGCGGGAACTCCTGGATGGCCTTCTTCAGGGCCGCGTCTTTGACGCGGTCGTAGCGCGGCCTCCCGTAGACGGGGTCGCCGACGACGGGGAGGCCGGCGGCGGCGAGGTGGACGCGGATCTGGTGGGTTCGGCCGGTCACGAGGCGGCAGCGCAGGAGTGAGAGGTCGAGCGACGGCCACTCCTTCTCGATCTCGTAGAGCGTCCGGGCCTCTCGCGTTCCCGCGGGGATCTCGTCCGTCCGTCGGAATGCTTTCATCTTCTTGCGGTCCTTGGGATCGCGGCCGATCGCGAAGACGACCTCGCCCTTCCGGACCTTCGGGATCCCGGCGGCCAGCGCGAGGTACTCCTTCCGCATCGAGCGCTTCTTCATCTGGCGCGAGAGAGATGCGTGCGCGAGGTCCGTCTTGGCAACGAGGAGGACGCCCGAAGTGCCGCGGTCGAGACGGTGAACAATGCCCGGCCGGAGCTCTCCGCCCACCCCCTTCAGGTCGCGCACGTGGTGGAGCAGGGCGTTGACGAGGGTCCCCGCGTCGTGTCCCGGAGAAGGATGCACGACGAGGCCGGGCGGCTTGTCGATCGCCAGCAGGTGCCCGTCCTCGTAGAGAACGGTCAGCGGGATGTCCTGGGCCTCGATCGCCGCCGGCCGCGGCTCCGGGACCTCGATCTCGACCGCCTCTCCGGCGCGTACCGCGTGCGACCGCCGCGCCGCCGAGCCGGCTACCTTCACCGCCCCTTCTTCGATGAGCTTCTGAATGCGCGACCGGGACAGGTCCGAGCACACCGAGGCGAGATAGAGGTCGAGCCTCGTGCCCGCAGAAGGCTGCCCGACCTTGAACCGACGGATCATGCCGCCATCGCCGACCCCGGCCTCCTTGTCATTCTGAGGAGCGAAGCGACGAAGAATCTACTCCTGGTTCACGAGAGCAGATCCTTCGCTTCGCTCAGGATGACAAGGGAAAGAGCGGTGTGGATGACAAGCAAGGAAGCGCAGCTATGACAATCGCGCTCGTGGCGGCCTACGCCTCGGCGCGGCTCCGGCGCGAGAGGTAGACGAGCATGGCGAGCGAGGCGAGTGCGGTCAGGACCCCGATGAACTGGGAGGTCGAGAGGACGCCCGGGATGATGAATCCACGCACCAGGTCTCCCCGCCAGACCTCGATGATGCCGCGGGTGATCGAGTAGAGCAGGACGTAGAGCCAGAAGACCTCGCCGTCGAAGGTCCGCCGCTTGTACGCCCACTGCAGGACCAGGAAGATCACGAAGGAGTTGAGCGACAGGTAGATCTGGGTCGGATGAAGCGCCGTGTTCAGCGGCGTCCCGACGGCCTCGTGCGCGAAGGGGTCCGTGAACGTCACGCCGAGGGGCCCGTCGGTCGGCTTGCCGTAGCAGCACCCCGCCGCGAAGCAGCCCCAGCGCCCGATCGCCTCGCCGAGCGCAATCGAGGGCGCCGCCATGTCCGTCACCTGCCAGGCCGGCAGCCGATGCTTTCGCAGGTACCAGATCCCCACGACCGTGGCGCAGATCAGGCCGCCGTAGAAGACCCCGCCCGAGCGCAGAACTTCGATCAGGTCCGCCGGGTGCGTCTTGTAGCGGCGCCACTCCACGATGACGAGCATCAGCTTCGCCCCGAGGATCGCCGAGGCGAGGATGTAGAGCGAAAGGTCCAGGATCTTCTGGTCCGGAAGTCCCGCCTCGACCGCCTTGCGCCTCAGCAGCCAGATGCCCGTCAGGTAGGCGATCGCCAGGACGACGCCGTACGTCGGGAGGTAGAAGGAGCCGATGTGAAAGAGGCGCGGGAACATCTAGCCGGTCACCGCCGGCGGAGGCGGCGGGGCCGCGGCGGGCTTCTCCTCCTCGCTGCGAAGCATGTCGAGGAAGAGCAGGCCCACCCCGATGCAGATGGCCGAGTCGGCGACGTTGAAGGCCGGCCAGTGATGCCCGGAGACGGAGAAGTCCAGGAAGTCCACCACGTAGCCGAACCGGACGCGGTCGAGGAGATTGCCGATTGCTCCGCCCAGGATCAGGGCGAAGCCCACCTGCAGCCGGACGCTCTTGTGGGACGAACGCAGGGCGTAGGCGGACACGACGATGAAAACGAGGACTGCCACGCTGTTCAGCATGATCGCCTTGACCGAGGAGTCCACGGAGGCGAAGAGCCCGAAGGCCGCGCCGCTGTTGCGGACGTAGGTCAGGTCGAAGAACCCGCCGACGACAGTTCGCGACTGGTGGACGTCGAAAGCGCGGGTGATGATGCCCTTGGTCCACTGGTCCACGAGGAGGACCGACAGCGAGACGAGGAAGTATGCGGCGCGGTAGAGCGCGCTCTCCTTGATCCGGGGAAGGTTGCTCACCACGCGGAGGCTCCCATCGCGCCGTGTTCTTCGAGCTTCCGGAGGACGTTCCGGCACCGGTCGCAGAGACCGGTCTCCTTCGCCTCCGGCGTGACTTTCCAGCACCGGTCGCAACGGCGGCCGGCGGCCTTCTCGAACCGCAGGGAGAGCCCGGGGTAGGCGCTGGAATCGCGCCACCCGTCTGGGGATTCGCCGCGCTGCTCGCTCGAAACATTCGAGACAATAAACAGGTCGGCCAGCCCGGGGCCCTGAGTCCCGGTGGCCGCGCGATCCCGATCCAGATCGTCGCTGGCGGTCAGCGCGATCGCCCCCTCGAGGGAAGACCCGATCACCTTGTCCCGGCGCGCCTCCTCGAGGACGCCGGCCACTTCCTCTCTCAGTTTCGTCAGCCTTTCCCAAGCGGGCGAGGACGTAGTGTCGCGGGCAGCCCCGTCCAGCGTCTCGAAACGCGCCAGGTGGACAGATTCTTCCTTCGGATCGGGAAGGGCGCTCCAGATCTCCTCCGAGGTGAAGGGGAGGACGGGGGCCGCCAGGGTCGCCACGGACCGGGCGATGCGATCCATCGCGGTCTGGGCGGACCGGCGTTCCCGTGAGTCCGGGGCGGACGCGTAGAGCCGGTCCTTGACGATGTCGAGGTAGAAGGCCGAAAGCGTCGTGGCGCAGAAGTTCACGAGGGCGTGGTACACGACGTGGAACTCGTAGGCCTCGTACGCCTGGCGGACCCGGCCGGAGACCTCACGGGCCTCCCCGAGGATCCAGCGGTCGAGGGGCAGCAGGTCCGCGGCGGAGACCGAGTCGGGTTCGGGACGGAAGTCGTAGAGGTTGGAGATCAGGTAGCGGGCGGTGTTGCGGATCTTCCGGTACCCCTCCGCGCAGCGCGCGAGGATTTCCTCGGAGATGGGGCTGTCGTCGCGGTAGTCGAGCGAGCAGACCCAGAGCCGGAGGATGTCCGCTCCGTAGCTCTTCATGATCGTATCGGGCTCGACGACGTTACCGAGGGACTTGGACATCTTCCGGCCCGAGACGTCCTGAAAGAAGCCGTGCGTGATGACCTCGCGGTACGGGGCGTCGCCGTAGAGGGCGACGGAGATCAGCAGCGAGGACTGGAACCAGCCCCGGTGCTGGTCGTGCCCCTCGAGGTACACGTCGGCGGGCGGCCCGGGATCGCTGCGGGTCAGCTCGGGCCACTTCCCGGAGCGCAGCACCGCGATGTGCGACACCCCGGAGTCGAACCAGACGTCGAGGATGTCGGTCTCCTTCTCGAAGCTCGCGAAGCCCCGCAGGTCGGCTCCCGGAGGCAGGAAGTCCTCGGCGGGCCGCGAGTACCAGGCGTCGCCCCCCTCGCGGCGGATGATCTCGACGACGCGGTCGAAGAACCTCTTCTTCTCCTCCGGCGAGTCCTTCCAGGGATAGACCTCGGCGCGCTCGCCGTCGCGCATCGCGTAAAGGAGCGTGATGGGAGAGCCCCACCGCCTCTGGCGGGAAATCACCCACTCGCGCCGGTTCTCGACCATTCCCCCGATGCGGGCCTGCCCCCAGGACGGGACCCATCCGACGCGGCGGATCGCCTCGAGGGCGCGCTCGCGCACGTTGACCTTCGGGTCGTCCAGGCGGATGAACCACTGGATCGTGGCGCGGAAGATGACGGGCCGCTTGCAGCGCCAGCAGTGCGGATACTCGTGCCGGAACTTCGTGTCCACGTGGAGGAGCGCTCCGGCCGCGCGCAGGTCCTCGACGACCTCCGGGTTCGCCTCGAGGACTTTCTTGCCGGCGTACTTCGGAACGGCGGCGGTGAACCGTCCGGCCGGGTCCACGGGAGAGAGGATCGGCAGGTTCTCGCGCTTGCCGGTCTGAAAGTCGTCTTCCCCGGCGCCGGGAGCGGTGTGGACAAGCCCGGTGCCGGCGTCCATCGTTACGTAGTCGCCGGCCACGACGCGGAAGGAGCGCGCCTCCTCTTCCGGCGTCAGCTCGCCCCGCATCTCCCGAGCGAGCGGATGCCGGTAGCGCAGACCGACGAGCGCGGAGCCCTTCGCCCGGCCGACGCTGACCCACTTGGGCCAGCCGACCGCGGCCGCCATCGCCGTCGCCATCCTTTCGGCGACCACGTACAGCCGGTTCCCGGCCGCGAGAAGCAGGTATTCCTCCTCCGGATGGACGGCGATCGCGAGGTTGGACGGAATCGTCCAGGGCGTCGTCGTCCAGATCGCGAGGAACGCGGGCGCGTTCCGCAGCTCCACCGGGCGGTCGCGCGGATCGAAGGCTTTGTCGAGTCTGGCGCGATCCTCCGTCGACATCGCGACGTAGATCGCGGGGTCTTCGGTCTCGACGTACTCGAGCTCCGCCTCGGCGAGTGCGGTCTGGTCGGTGAAGCACCAGCGGACGGATTTCAAATCGCGGAAGACGAGGTCCTGCTCGTAGAAGCGGCCGAAGGCCCATGCCGTGTCGGCCTCGTAATCGAAGTTCATCGTGGTGTACGGCCGGTCCCAGAGTCCGCCGACGCCCAGGCGCTTGAACTCCTGACGCTGGATGTCGATGAACTCCGACGCGTACTCCCGGCACGCTTTCCGGATGGCGACGGCGTCCATCTCCCGCTTCTTCGAGCCGAGCTTCTTGTCCACCTTCTGCTCGATGGGGAGGCCGTGGCAGTCCCAGCCGGGGACGTAGGGGGCGTCGAAGCCCATCATCGAGCGGCTGCGCACGACGACGTCCTTGAGGATCTTGTTCATCGCGGTGCCGAGATGGACGTGCCCGTTGGCGTAGGGAGGGCCGTCGTGCAGGATGAAACGCGGCCGTCCGGCCGCCACGGACCGTCTCTTCTCCTCCAGCCCCATCCTTTGCCACGCCTCGATCTGGTCGGGCTCCCGCCTGGGTAGATCCGCCTTCATCGGAAAGCCGGTCCGCGGCAGGTTCATCGTGCTCTTGTAGTCCGACGAGCTCATTGCGTTTCGAGATTATCGCAACCTAATCTGTGCGAAGGACGACGACGGCGGCGGCGATGGTCTTGGTGTGGGTGATGGAGAGCTCCGCGGAGGTGACTTGGAGGGAGTTGGCGCGGTCGAGCGCGCGGCCGCGGAACTCAAGCAAGGGCTTTCCGGAGGGGTGGCGGCGGACGAGGATCTCGCGGAAGGAGACGCCGCGCCAACCCGTGCCCAGCGCTTTCATGGCGGCTTCCTTGGCGGCGAAGCGGCCGGCGACGTGCTCGGCGAAGGCGCGCGGATGCCGGCGTCCGCGAAGAACTTCGCCGGGGAGAAAGACCCGCTCCAGGAACTTCTCGCCCCAGCGGTCGAGCGCCTCGGAGACGCGTCCGACCTCGGCCACGTCGAGGCCGACGAGAAGACCGCCCGAGCCGCTCACAGGCCGAAGAACCGCGCGATCCGCTCGGACAGCGGCAGCGGTTCTTCGGTCCTCGCGACCGCCTGCCGGCTGGCGTCGAACTGGTCGGCGAGGTACCGCCGTCTCTTCTCCATCGTCGTCTCGAGCGTCTGCGCGAGCTGCGGGTGCTGATGAAGGACGGGGGAGAGCGAGCATTTCTCGATCTCGACCAGGGCCGTCTCCGTCAGCGCCCGGACCGTCGCCGTTCGCGGATCTCCCGTCAGCAGGCTGATCTCCCCGAACGCCGACCCCGCTTCGAGGACCGACAGCTCCCGGCTCTCGCCGGCGGCGCCCATGATCGAGACGGAAACCCTGCCGCTCTCGATGATGAACATGGAGGACCCGTTCTCGCCCTCCCGAACGACGACCTCGCCCGGCGCGTAGAAGCGCTCCTGCGATCCCTGGGCGAGGAGCTCGTGCTGCTCATGCGAGAGCGGCGCGAAGAGCTCGGTCTGCGCGATGACGCCCTGGATGTCCGGATGCCGCCACGTCGCGTCGAGCTTCCCCGCGGCGTACTGGTGCTGCCGGATGACCGGGTAGGCGATCGCGAGGCCCGCGCGTCCCAGCGCGTACCAGGCCCGTTCCCGGACGTTCGAGTCGACCCGCAGGTAATCGCCGAAGTCCTCCAGCCAGTAGCGAAGCTCGTAGGTTACGGCGGAGGCGTCGAAGCTCTTCAGGTACGCGACGGGCTCGGGCGAAGGCGAGACTCCCGGGAGCTCCGCGACGGCGCGCTGCAGGGTCGCGATCGCCTTCTCGGGCGACGCGTCGTACTCCAGCCCGACGTGCATCACGCGCGCGATCGGCGGCCCCGGCCTCGGAAAGATCTCGAGCTTCTCACGGCCGGCCACGCTGTTGGGGACCAGCACCAGGTTGCCTTCCATCATCCGCATCTTGATGGCCCGCCAGGAAAGCTCCTCGACGATCCCGTAGGTCTCGCCGTGCCGCACCATGTCGCCGACCTGGACGGTCTTCTCCAGGTGCAGCGCGAGGCCGGCGAAGAGGTTTCCGAGCGTGTCCTGCAGGGCGAGACCGATGACCGCGGTGAGGATGGCCGAGGTCGTGAAGAGACCGCCGAGGCTGATGTCCGGCAGGATGGTCTTGAAGAGGATCGCGATGCAGATCCCGAAGATGAGGAGCCCGACGAGCTGCCGCAGCAGAGCGGGAGCGGCGGTCTTGCGGCGAAGGCGGAAGGCGACGTCGAAGAACGCGTAGTCGAGGAGCCGGGTGATGACCAGTGCCCAGGCGACCCCGATGGCGAGGGCGCCGTAGTTGCGGCCCTGGCGGTCCACCGTCGAGATGTGCAGCTCGAACAGAAGCCAGACGCCTCCCAGCACGATGAAGGCGAGGACGAGCGAGCCGGCGAGGCGCCGGACGATGATCGGGATACGCTCCTCGATCGGTTTCAGATCGGTCATCGGCGCGTCAGCTCCCCGGCGGCGGCCCGCGGGTCGAGAGCCTGCTGGAAGTATCGAATCGCCGCGACGCCGTCGATCCGGTCCAGCCACGGATCGAGCCGGGCGAGCGTGCCGGCGCTGATTCCGCCGATGACGTAGACCTCGCTGACGTGGGCGGCGCGCCGCGGCAGCGCCTCCAGGGTCTCGGGCCCCAGAGGCGGGCCGAACTCGCGCTTGGAAGGCGTGTCGAAGATCGGCCCGAGGACGACGAGGTCCGCGCCTTCCTCGATCGCCCGCGCCGCCTCAGACGCCGAGTGCGTGGAGACCCCGACCCGCATCCCGCGCGGAGCCGCCGTCTTCACTCGGGAAAGGGGAAGCCCGGAGGCCGGGAGGTGGACGCCGGCGGCGCCGGACGCGATCGCGATGTCGAGCCGCCGGTTGACGAAGAGCGGCGTGGAGGCGCCCAGTTTTTCCCTTGCCCTTCGCGCCCACTCGAGCGCTTCGAGGTCGGACGTCCCCTTCTCCCGCAGCTGGACCGTGAGCCCGGGCATCCCGCCGAGCCGGCCGAGGAGCTCCTCGAAGCGCGCATCTCCCGCGGCGCGCCGGTCCGTGACCCAGAGGGCCTTCATCCGGCTTCCGGCGGCGGCTCGCCGAGCCGGCGCGAGAGAAGGCGCAGGTCACTCCAGCCCGCGGCCAGGTGAATCAGACCCAGGCCGGAGACGAAGCCCCGGAAGAACCCGGAGTGGGGGAGGGCGGCCGCTCGCGCCGGCGACCACGGCCGGAACAGGAGGTAGACCCCGACGGCCGTGCAATAGAACACGAACAGGGCGGACCCCAGGACCGAAAGAGAGCGTCTGTCCATGCTCGCGGCCATTGTAGGTGATTCAAAAAAAAGGCCGCGCTGGAGGCGCGGCCGGGGGAAGGAGTGAGGAGATCTCGGGATCGTGAATTCGGCGACTCTGCGGACCTCAGTTCGGGCGTCCCCGGTTCGGGTGCTCAGCCGGGGCCGGGGCCTGGCGCTGCGGCGCGTCGCGATGCCCCTCCGCGCGCGGTGCCTGCTGCTGCTGCTGCGGTTGGGGCGGGCGCTCGACTCGCGGCGCGGGATGGACCTCCTGCGGTCTCTCGACCTGCCGCTCGACCCTCGGCGGAGGTAGCGAGTACGGCTGGCGCTCGACGTTGGGACGCTCGTAACGCTCGGAGCGAGGCGGGCGAGCTCCCTCGGCCGGCTGGGCCGGGACGCGCTCGACCCGCGCGGGAGGCTGGGAGGAGGTCTCCGGGCGGAACTCCCGCCCGCGCCACGAATCCGAGCGGGGCTCGACGTAGCGATGGCCCGGAACGGCGCCCTCGATCACCCTCTGGGCGGGAGGAGCCTCGGGCCGGGAGCGCCAGCCTTCGGCGCGCGCCGCGGGCGGAGCGTTCTCCGTCTGCACCCGCTCGCGGGATACGTCGCGGGACTCGCCCAGCGCGGCTCCGCCGCGGGAACGCCAGTCCTGGGTCTGCTGCGGGGTCATGCGGAAGGAGCGCTCCGCTCCGGCCAAGTTTCCGCGATCGCGAACCATCGAGTCGGGGACGGAGCGCTGCTCCGTCACGCCGCGGCCCGGGGTTGCGGTCTCGCGCGTGCCGAGGGAGGCCGTCGGCGCCGTGCGCGATCTCTCGACGATGGAGCCCCGCGGCGCGATCTCCGCCGCCGCCTGGCCCGAGAGCCTTCCGCGCTCGGCCACGACCGCGCGCTCCCGCAAAGCCGTCACGGTGTCGGCCGGAAGCGTACGCTCCCGCGCCAGCACCGGAGCGTACCGCTCGGAATCCACGCTCGCCCGCTCGATCGTCCTCGGCGCCTCGCGAACGTAGTTGCGGATCGCTTCGCGAACGCCCCCGTCGCGGGCATTGACGACGATCGGCCGCGAGGAGACGGCAACCTGCGCGCCCAGGCGATCACCGATGCGCGAGCCGGGAATGACGCTCGCCCGCGTCGTCGTGCTTCCGAACGAGCCGGAGTTGACGAAGTTCCATGCGCGCAGGTCCATCCGCCTCGTCGAGAAGCTTCCGTGAATCGGGAAGTAGATGTTCGATCGCGCGTGCCAGCCGAACTGGGAATGGTAGCTGCCCCACCACGGCGATCCGTACGAGTAGTAGCCGACCGGGCACCAGCCGACGTAGCCGGGCGAGTACGACCAGTACACCCACGCGGGGGAGTACGCGTACCCGGGCGCCCAGCACCAGCGGCTGCGGGCGTAGAACCAGTTGCCGTAGTGGAAGGGGTACCAGCCCCACGGGTCGTACGACCACCAGGTCAGACCGACCGGCGTGTAGTACCAGGAGCCGTAGGAGTAAGGGGTCCAGTCGGCGTCCACCCTCGGCGACCAGACGTTGCCGCCGTAGGCCGAGTCGTACTCCCAGTCGCCGTAACCGTCGAGCGAGGAGACGTCGGCGGCGTACTGGTCGCCGACGTATCGGACCGACGCGCTGCGCGTGTCTCCCACCGACTCGAGGCGATCGGCCACCCAGAGGTCGAATCGATCGCGGGAGAACGAGCCCTTGCCGATCTCCGGCTCCTCGTCGCCGCGCACCATGAGGTACTGGCCCGCCTTGACCGTGTAAGTGCCGGCGCGGGCGCGGACTTCCGCCGAGCCGGACCGGCCGATGACGACCGTTCCGCGGCGCGGATCGGCGTTCACGCGGACGTTGGCTCCGCGCGAAATGTAGATTGTCGCGTCATCGGTGTCGATGCGCGGGATCTGTTCCTCGTTGACGCCGAGCCCCGAAAGGACGGCTTCTCCTTCGATCAACTGGATCGCCGTAAACTGGTCCTGCTCGCCCTGCTGGTCCGAGAGGGAGTCGAAGGAAGCGCGCGTGCCGCCTCCCAGGAAGAGAACGTTTCCGTCCGCCATGCCGACCTCGACCCTTCCCGCCTGGGTAACCGAGATCTCGTCGCCGACGGAGAGCGGCATGTTGCGCTTGGCGTCCACCGCTCCGTTCCAGCGGGAATTGACGGTCGCCTCGCCCGTCATCGAGCGGATGTAGGAGTAGGCGCTGCGGTCGCTCCCGTCCTGCCCGAAAGCCGCGAACGCCGCCAGGAGAAACCCGGCCGCGGCGGTCAGCGTTCGAAACGCTGTGTTCTTGGTCATTTCCGATCTCCCCCGTGCCCGACAAGGAGCGATCCCCATGCCCGCCGCCCCGCCTTGCGCGTTTTTGAAGAATGTGTTCTAACTCAACGACTTATGAGTCACCAGCGCCGGGAGCCGATGATGCCGCTGTCCCTTCCGGGAGACATTTTGCGAGTCCCCGAGGACAGGGGCCCGGGACCAACTTCCTCATGATCCGCGACATCGTGCGTTACGGCGACCCCCGTCTCTTGAGCGAGAACCTCGAGGCCAACCCGTTGGCCCCGGACTTCGCCACCCTCCTCTCCGACATGATCGACACGTGCCACGCCGCCCCCGGGATCGGGCTGGCGGCGCCGCAGATCGGCATCAACGTGAGGGTCGCCATCGTGGACCTCTCCGTCGGTCAGGACCCGGCCGGCATCCTTGTGCTCGCCAACCCGGAGATCGTCGAGGCCTCGGGGGAGCAGAAGGAGGAGGAGGGTTGCCTCTCGGTTCCCGACGTGTCGGAAAGAGTCATCCGGCCGGCCCGGGTCCTCGTCCGCGCGGCCAACGCGGCCGGCGAGGTCCGGGAAGTCGAGGGCACGGGATTGCTCGCCCGGGCGCTCTGCCACGAGATCGACCACCTGAACCGGTGCCTCTTCCTCGACCGGCTCAAGGGCTTGAAACGCGAGCTGACATGGAAGAAGGTCGAGCGCGCGCGCCGGAAGGCGGCCTGGTGAGCGCTTCGAGGGCGGCCGGCGCCGTCACCCTGCACAACACGCTCGGGCGCCGTTCGACGGAGCTCGTCCCGCTCGAGCCGGGGCACGTGCGCATGTACACGTGCGGGCCGACCGTCTACAACGTGGTGCACATCGGGAACCTTCGGACCTTCCTCTTCGAGGACGTCCTGCGGCGCCACCTGCTCCGCAAGGGGCTGCGAGTCACCCAGATCATGAACCTGACCGACGTGGACGATAAGACGATCCGCGGCGCGCGCGAGGAGGGCCTGTCGCTCACGGACTTCACGGCGAAGTACGTGGACGCCTTCTTCCGCGACATCCGGCGCCTGAACCTCCAGGCGGCCGAGGGCTACCCGCGGGCGACCGACCACGTCCCCGAGATGATCTCGATGATCGAGAAGCTGCGCGAGAAGGGGCACACCTACGAGTCGGAAGGCTCGGTGTACTTCCGCATCTCGACCTTCCCGGACTACGGCAAGCTCTCCCAGATCGACCTGACCCAGACGCGCCGCGGGGAGCGGGTCGCCGACGACGAGTACGAGAAGGAAGACGTCAAGGATTTCGCCCTCTGGAAGGGAACGAAGTCGGGCGAGCCGTCGTGGCCGTCGCCCTTCGGCGAGGGCCGGCCCGGCTGGCACATCGAGTGCTCCGCGATGAGCATCAAGTACCTGGGCCGCCGCTTCGACATTCACACCGGGGCGGTGGACAACATCTTTCCGCACCACGAGAACGAGATCGCCCAGAGCGAGGCGGCGACGGGCGAGCCCTTCGTCAACATCTGGCTCCACGCCGAGCACCTCGTCGTGGACGGAGAAAAGATGTCCAAGTCGAAGGGGAACTTCTACACCCTCGACGACGTCCTGGCGCGCCGGGACGACGCTGCCGCGGTCCGTTACCTCTTCCTCTCGGTCCCTTATCGCCGCAAGCTGAACTTCACGTGGGACGCGCTCGCCGGCGCCGCTGCGGCGGTGGACCGGATCCGCTCCGCGACGGCCCGGCTGGAGGAGGTGCGCAAGGCGGGAGTCTCTCGGCCCGGGGCCTTTCCCGCCTCCGAGCGCGGCGGGAAGTTTCTCGCTGAGTTCACCGCCGCGATGGACGACGACCTGAACACCTCCGAGGCCCTCGGCGCGCTCTTCCCGTACCTGCGGGACGTCAACACCGCCATCGACGAAGGGACGCTCGACGCGGCCGGCGCCGGGTCGGCCCTCGACGCGATCGCTTCCGCGGACGCGGTCCTCGGAGTCCTGCCCGCGCAGCCCGAAGTCCTGCCGGCGGAGATCGAGGCGCAGATCGAAGCGCGCAACGCCGCGCGCAAGCGCCGCGACTGGGACGAAGCCGACCGGATCCGCACGGCCCTATCTTCCCGCGGGATCGTCCTCGAGGACGGCCCCTCCGGCACCCGCTGGAAGAAGGCGTGACGGGCCTTCCCGGGCTTCCCGATTATCACGTCCACACCTACCGCTGCGGCCACGCCGGCGGGAAGACCCGCGACTTCGTCCTGCGCGCGATCGACCTCGGTCTCGCCGAGATCGGCCTGACCGATCACATTCCGCTCTACTTCCTCCCCCCGTCGGAGCGGGACCCGAAGCTCGCGATGAAGGAGGAGGATTTCGACGGCTATCTCGCCGAGGTTCGGGAGCTGAAGGAGGAGTTCCGCGGCCGGATCGCCGTTCGCCTGGGGCTCGAGGCGGATTACCGGGAAGGCTACGAGGAGGAGCTTTCGCGGTGGCTCGCCAGGGCGGACTGGGACCTCGTGCTCGGATCGGTCCACTGGGTCGCGGGTGGATGGATAGACGCGCCGGGCTGTTCCGCGCGGTTCGAGAAGGAGGGCACGGACGTTCTCTACGACGAGTACTACCGGCTCCTGGCGAAGGCGGCGCGGAGCGGATTCTTCGACCTCCTGACGCACTTCGACCTGCCCAAGAAGTTCGGGAACCGGCCGGAGCGGCCCCGCGAGGCCGCGGAGAGGGAGGCCATCGCCGCCGCGAAGGAGGGAGGCTGCGCGGTCGAGATCTCGTCGGCCGGGCTGCGCAAGCCCGTCGGAGAGCCGTACCCGGAGGGCCGGCTGCTGAGGCAGATCGCCGCCGCCGAAATCCCGGTGACCTTTTCCTCCGATTCCCACGCTCCGGCCGAGGTCGGATGGGGATACGAAAGGACGGTGGAGCACGCGCGCCGCTGCGGTGTGCGCGAGTTCGTGACCTTCGAATCCCGCCGGAAGGTCTTTCACCCGCTGCCCGGCGCTCCCTCCGCGGCTTGACAGCCCGGGCCGGCAGGCGTAACGTTTCGCGCCTCATGCAGCAGGCATTTCGCCCGTCCGCGCATCGCTGGCATCACGAGGTGAGAGGGTAGGGCGAAGCTCGCCCTGCCGAAACCTTCGGGCGGGGCGAACCAGGCGGCAAGATCGAGACCCCCGACCCGGAAGGGCTCGGGGGTTTTTGTTTTGAGGCAACAGGTCCTGGAGCTGCCGGCCTTCGTGGCCTCCCTGGCTCCGCGAAACCTCGCGGACGCCCGGAGGCTGGTCTCGCTCGTCCCGGCAGGCGCCACCGCGATCGAATACCGGACCGACCTCGCCGACGAGGAGATGCCCGCCGCCGGGCTTGCCGAGCTCGACCCGAGGCCGGCGATCCTGACCTGCCGGACCGTCCGAGAAGGCGGAGGGTTCCAGGGATCGCTCGAGGAGTACGCGGCCGCGTGCGAGGCCGCCTACGGATCCGGAGCGATCGTGGACGTCGAGTTCTCGAGCGGCCTGCTCTCGGGGAACGGCCGCTTCCCGGAGAGGCGGCGCGTGATCGTGTCGCGCCACTCGCCTTTCTCGCTTCCGGAGGACCACGCGGACCTGCTCGCCGCGATGAGCGCGACCGGCGCCCTCGCCGCAAAGCTCGTGGCCGGCGCCGCGGATCTGAAGTCGAGCCTCGCGGTGGCCGGAGTCCAGAAACGGATCGGCGGCGCGGGGGTCTCCGTCTTCCCGATGGGGCCCGCGAGCGCGCCGGGACGGATCCTCTCCGCGCTTTTCGGCGGCAGCCTGGTCTACGGGTCCGTCGAGAACCGGACGGCGCCGGGCCAGCTCTCCCTGGCCGAGCTTCTCGACACCTACCGCGTTCGAGAGCGGCGTCCCCTGGAAGCGCTCTTCGGGATCGTCGGCAGCGAAGTCTCCGAGTCGCTCTCCCCGCGACTGCACAACTCGCTGTTTGATTCGCGCGCTCTGCCGAATCTCTACCTCCCGCTTCCCGTCGCCGACTTCGATCGGGACAAGCCCCAGGAGCTTTCCTTCGATCCGCCCTTCCGGGGCTTCTCGGTGACGCGCCCGTGGAAGCGCCGCGCGGCGCAGACCGCCGTGCCGTCCGAGGACGTTCGCGCGACCGGCGCGGCCAACACGCTCGTCGAGGCGAGGCGCCGGTGGAGGGCGGAGAATACCGACGTGGACGGCGTTTTCGATCCGCTGGCGGATCACGACACGGGCGAGGGTCGCACGGCCGTGATCCTGGGAGCGGGGGGAGCGGCGAGGGCGGCAGTGGTCGCGGCGCGAAAGCTCGGTTACGAGGTGATGGTCGCGAGCCGACGGGAAGAGGCGGCCGACGAGCTCGCGGCCGAGCTCGCCGTCGATTCGCTCGCCTTCCGGGACGTCGCGAAGAGCGAAGCCGACCTGTATCTGAACGCCACGCCGATCGGGTCTCGCGAGGGGGACCCGCCGGCGTTTCCGGCCGAGGTCCTCAGCAATCGGCCGCTCGTCTTCGACTGCGTGTATCGCCGCGACGGGCAGCCGACCTCGACGATCCTGGCCGCCCGGGCCGCGAAGTGCCCGACCGTCGAGGGAATCCGGATGCTCGGCGCGCAGGCGGTCCGCCAGGCGCGGCTCTTCGGCGTGTCCGACGCGACGGTTGAGGAGGTCACCGCGCTGCTTGCTCCCGCGGAGGAGGCCTCGTGACGCGCCGCGAAAGCCCCCGGCGCACGCACCGGCTGCCCACCGGAGCCGCGGCCTACGTCTTCGAGGAGGCCGCGCTGCGCCGCCGGGCGGAGGACGCGATCGTGGAAGGCCTGCGCGCCGCCGGCTACCGCGAGGCGATCGTTCCGTCGGCGGACTACCTCGCGCCCTACCTTGCGCACCTGAGCCCCCGCGAGGAGCGGGAGCTCTACCGTTTCGTGGACCGCCACGGCGACACCCTGGCGCTCCGCGCCGACTTCACCATCGCCCTGGCGCGCCACCTCTCGGGAAGGCTCGCCGCCGATCCGGAAACCGAGCGGGTCTTCTACCGCGGCGAGGTGCTGCGGGGCGGAGCGCGGGAGACGGCGGGCGCCGAGTTCTACCAGATCGGCGCCGAGCTCCTGGGAGACGCTTCGTCGGACGCCGACGTGGAGATCGTCGGGCGGTGCCTCGCGGCCCTCGAAGCGGCGGGCGCCCGGAGGCTCTACCTGGTCCTCTCCTGCGTCGGGGCGCTCGAGGAGATGCTGCGGCCCGAGGCGTCCCGCGAGGCGGTCCGCGACCTCGCCGCGGCGATTCGAGACCGGAAGCTCTCGGAGAGCCGCCGCGTCGGTCTCTCGGTCTCCGACGCCTTCGCCCGCCGCGTCCGCCGGCTCCTCGAAGGAGACCTTCCCCTCGACGATCCCGGCCTCTCGCGGCTGGAGTCCGGAAAGACGCTGCGCCGCGTCGCGGAGAGCGCCGCCCGGAGCTCTTGCCGTGTCGCCGTGGACGTCGCGGAGCCGGCCTCGCGCTCCTACTACACGGGTTTCTTCTTCTCCGTCTACGGCGAGTCTGGTGGGACACCGATCGCGGGGGGAGGTCGCTACGACGACCTCTACGGTGCCTTCGGCGCGCCGAGGCCGGCCGTGGGTTTCGCCGTGGGCGTCGAGGCGGTGGTGGGAGAGGCGCGATGACAGCGCCGCTCACGGTCGCGTTTCCGAAAGGGCGGATCGCGGCGCCACTCTCGGCCCTGCTGTCCCGCAAGCCCCTGGAGATTCCTCCGTTCACGGGCCGCGGGCTGGTCGTGGACGTTCCGAGGCGCAATCTTCGCTTTCTCGTGCTGAAGGATTTCGACATCCCGACCTACGTCCGGAGGGGGGCCGCCGAGGTCGGGATCGCCGGCTCCGACGTGCTCGCCGAGACCGAGTGCGACCTGCCCAGGCCCCTGGAATTCCCGTTCGGGCGATGCCGCTTCTCGCTGCTCGGGCCGGCGGGAGCCGATCCGTCGTTCCCGGAGGGACGGGCGGTCCGCGTCGCGACCAAGTACGTCCGGTTGACGCGCGATCACTTCGAGCGCAAGGGACTGGCGGCCGACATCGTGCCGCTCTCGGGCTCGGTCGAGATCGCGCCGCGCATGGATCTGGCCGACCTCGTCGCCGACCTGGTGGATACGGGGGAGACGATGCGGGCCAACGGTCTCTCCGAGGTCGAGAAGATCCGCGACATCTCCCCGCACCTGATCGTCAGCAACGCCGCGCTCGCCCGCCGGCGCCGGGAGGTCTTCGAGCTGCTCGAGGTCCTGGAGGAGATGATCGCGTCATGAGGATCCGGGTCTTCCGCGTTCCCTCGAGGGAGGCGAGCCGACACCTGGCGCGGCTCTCGCAGCGGTCCCGGGTGCTTTTTGACGGAGAGGCGGCGGCCGTCGCCGCGCGGGCCCTGGCGGAGATCCGCCGGGGCGGCGACCGGGCGCTTGCCCGCTGGCGGAAGAAGTACGACGGAGAAGCCGCGAAGCTCCGCGGCGCCGCCGGGAGCGCCCGCCCATCGGCCGAGTTCCGGGAGGCCTTCGAGAGGTCGCGGGAACGGCTGACGGCCTTTCACTCGCTCCAGAGAAACGACGGGGCCCGGCTCCGCGTCGCCGGAAGCCTCATCGAGGAGCGCGTTCTCCCGCTCGACTCGGTGGGCGTTTACGTCCCCGGAGGAGAGGCGCCCTACGTCTCGACCGCGCTGATGACGATCCTGCCGGCGAGGATCGCGGGCGTCCTGCGAATCGCCGTCGCCACGCCTCCCGCGGCGTGGGATGACTCGGTGGAGCTGCGCTGGGCGGTCCGGCGTCTGGGCGTGACCGAGGTCTACCGCATGGGGGGAGCGCATGCGATCGCCGCGCTCGCCGTCGGAACGCGTTCCGTTCCGCGGGTCGCCAAGATCGTCGGCCCGGGCAACCGCTTCGTGACGGCCGCCAAGAGGCTTGTGTCGGGGATCGTCGGGATCGACGGCCTCGCGGGACCGACCGAGGTCGCCGTCTTCGCCGACGACTCTGCCGACGCCGAGCGGGTCGCGGCGGACCTTCTCGCCCAGGCCGAGCACGACGTGTCCGCCGCCGCGATGCTGGTGACGACGTCGATCCGCCTGGCCGGCCTCGTTCGGGACTCGCTCGCCCGGCGGCTGGAGTCCTTGCCGACCCGCGCCCGCGCGTCGCGCTCCCTCGAAGCGTACGGCGCGATCGCCGTCGCCGGCTCGGTCAAGGACGCGGTCGCATACCTCGAGGAGTTCGCCCCGGAGCACCTCGGCGTCCAGACGCGGAAAAGCCTCGAGCACGCCCGGCTCTTCCGGCGCGCCGGAGCGGTTTTCGCCGGCGAGGCCAGCTCCGAGGTCTTCGGAGACTACGTCGCCGGCACGAACCACGTCCTGCCGACCAACGCCACGGGACGCTTCGCGTCGGCGCTGTCGGTCCGCGATTTCGTCCGTCGGATGCCGGTCGTCAGCCTCTCGCGCCGCGACGGCGAGTCGCTCTCGGCGGCTGCCCAGGTCTGGGCGCGGGTCGAGGGGCTGCCGGGGCACGGGGAGGCGGCGCGGCTGCGCGCGCCGGAGGCTGGACGATGAGCCGCGCCCTCCGAACGCCGGTGCGCCCGGAGATGGCGGAGGTGCCGGCCTACGTCACGTCCACGAAGGACGCGCCGGTCCGGCTCGATCGCAACGAGAGCCCGGAGGAGATGCCGGCGCGCCTGCGGGAGCAGGTCCTGGCCCGGCTGGCGTCCTCGAAGTGGTCCCGGTACCCGGATCCGTACGCGTCGGAGCTGAAGGAGGCGCTCGCGAAGCGGGAAGGGCTGCCGGCGGAACACGTGATCGTCGGCGACGGGTCCAACTCACTCTTCCTTTCGTTCTTTCTCGCCTCGGGAGCGCCGGGCCGACGAATCGCGCTCTGTCCGCCGACGTTCGGGCTGTATGCCTCCTGGGCGCGAGCGGCCGGAGCGGCCGTGGAAAGCTTTCCGCTCGACGAGGAGGACCTTTCGCCGTCGGTCGAGCGGATGCTCTCCGAGGCGAGGCGCGACCCGGACCTGCTGTTCGTTCTCTGCTCGCCCAACAATCCGACGGGGACGCTTTTTCCTCGCGACGGCCTGACTCGTCTTCTCGAGACGGGGGCGTTCGTCTTGATGGATGAGGCGTACATCGAGTTTTCGGAAGGCGACGGTCGGCCGGGAGGAGCAAGCGTCAAGGATCTCCTGCGCCGCTTTCCGAATCTCCTGATCTCGAGAACCCTGTCGAAGGCGGCGGCGCTGGCGGGAGTTCGGGTCGGGTACATGCTCGGCGATCCGACGCTGCTTCGGGAGGTCGAGAAGGTTGTGCCGCCGTTCTCCGTGAACCTGTTCGCCAGGGCCGCGGCGCTGGCGGCGCTGTCGGACGCGAAGGTCACGGCCGCGCGAATCTCCACGATCCTCTCCGAGCGAGACCGGATGGCCAGGGCGCTTTCGGCGAATCCCGGAGGCCGCATCTCGGAATCCCATGCCAATTTCCTGTACCTTCGACCCGAGCGGCCGGCCGAGGCGCTGCTCGAAGCCCTCTGGAAGCGAGGTGTGCTCGTCCGCAAGGTCGCCGGAACGAAAGCCCCGGCCCTCCGAGTGACGGTCGGGCGGCCGGAGGAGAACGATTTGTTCCTCACGGCCTGGAGAGAGGTGATCGCATGAACGTGGGATCCGTCGAGCGCTCGACGAAGGAGACCTCGATCCGGCTGGAGCTTGGACCGGCCGGCCGGATCGCGACGAAGATCTCGACGCCCGTGGGATTCCTCGACCACATGCTGGACACGATCGCGCGCCACGCCGGGATCGGTCTCTCCGTCGAGGCGAAAGGCGATGTTCACATCGACTTCCATCACACGGTCGAGGACACCGGCCTCGCGTTTGGCGAGGCCCTGGAGAAGTCGCTGGGCGACAAGCGCGGGATCCGCCGCTTCGGCCACGCGTACGTCCCGCTCGACGAGGCCCTCGCCCGCGTCGTCGTGGACCTCTCGGGCCGCCCGTACTTCGCCTGGGAAGTGCCCTTCGACAGAGAGATGCTGCTCGTGACGCCGGACTTTCCCTTCGCCCTCGTGGAGGAGTTCTTCAAGTCCGTGGCCTTCCGCGGGCGCCTGAACCTCCACGCCGCGCTCCTCTCGGGCCGCAACGGGCACCATGCCGCCGAGGCAATCACCAAGGCGTTCGCCCGGGCGCTTCGGGAAGCGACCGCGCCTTCGGGCGACGCCGAGATCGCCTCGACCAAGGGGACGCTGGTGTGAAGATCGTCGTCCCCGACCTCGGCCTCTCGAACCTCTGGAGCGCGCGGCGCGCCCTGGAGTCGCTCGGCCACGAGGTCGTCCTCGCCGCGTCTCCGGAGCCGGTGGCATCCGCTCCATTCATCGTGCTCCCCGGCGTGGGTGCCTTCGCCGAGGCGTCGCGCCGTCTCGCGGCCACCGGCATCGGCGACGCGGTCCGCGAGGCGGCCGCGCGGGGGAGCGCGGTCCTGGGAATCTGCCTCGGCATGCAGCTGCTCTTCGAATCGAGCGAGGAGGGAGGCGATGCTCCTGGGCTGGGGCTTCTGCCCGGCCGCGTGACCCGCCTGGAAGGCGGCGCGCCCGTCCCGCACGTGGGCTGGAATCGAATCACCCCGACGAGCCGCGGTGTCTCGCTTTTCGGCAACGGGGGGAGCGCGGAGCGTTACCTCTACTTCGTGCACTCCTACGTCGCGAGGCCCGCCTCGGAGGATCTCGTGCTCGCGCACTGCGTCCACGGAGAGAGCTTCCCGGCCGCCGTCGGAAAAGGCTCCTCGCTCGGGTTCCAGTTCCATCCGGAGAAGAGCGGCGAGCCCGGAGTGCGTTTCCTGGGGGCGGCCATTTCGTTGATCTCGGGAGGGCGGAATTGAACAAGGAACCATTCCTCCTGCTGCCGGCGATCGATCTCCGGGGAGGCCGAGCGGTGCGGCTCCGGCAAGGCGAGGCGCACCGGGAGACTCGCTACTCCGACGACCCGGTCCAGGTGGCCCGGCAGTTCGCGGAGGCGGGCGCGCGCGCCCTCCACGTCGTGGACCTGGATGGGGCCTTCTCCGGCTCGCCCATTCACCTGCCGCTGGTGGCGCGCATCTGCCGCGTCGCAGGAATCCCGGTGCGCCTGGGAGGTGGCCTGCGCCGGTCCGAAGACATCGAGGCGGCCTTCTCCTCGGGCGTCTCGGTGGCGATCCTCGGCACTTCCGCGATCGAGGACCCGTCGAGCGTGGAGCAGGCTCTCGCCCGGTTCGGGAAACGTCTCGCGGTCTCGCTCGACGTCCGTGGAGATTCGGTGCGCACGCGCGGGTGGGTAGAGCAATCGGCTTTCACGCCGATCCAGGCGGCCACGCGGCTGGCGAAGACGGGGCTGGAAGATCTCATCGTCACGGCCGTGGCGCGCGACGGCGAGTTGAGCGGGCCGGACCTGGGCCTGCTGCGCCGAGCGGCGACGGCCTTCGGCCGGCCGGTCATCGCGGCGGGAGGCGTGGCTGCCGTGAAGGACCTCGAGGTCCTGGAAGCGGAGCCGGCCGTTCGCGGCGCCGTCGTCGGAAAGGCGTTTTACGAGGGGACGCTGACGCTGTCGGTTTTCGGGAGGGCGGGAAGTGATGAGGGGTGAAGCCCCCCGGAGCGGCCTCGCGGTGCGGATCGTTCCGTGCCTGGATGTCCGTGACGGGCGGGTCGTGAAGGGGACGCGGTTCGTCTCGCTCCGGGACGCCGGCGATCCGGTCGAGGCGGCGGCCCGGTACGCCGCCGAGGGCGCCGACGAGATCGTGTTCCTGGACATCTCCGCGACGCCCGAGGGAAGGGGAGCCGCCCGGGAGGTGGTCGAGCGCACCGCTCGGTCGATCTTCGTCCCTCTGACCGTGGGAGGCGGAGTCCGCAATACTTTCGACGCGGAGAGGCTCCTGCGCGCTGGCGCGGACCGCGTCTCGGTCAACTCGGCGGCTGTCGAGAGGCCCGAGTTGCTCGATGATCTGTGGCGGTCTTTCGGGACGCAGTGCGTGATCCTGGCGGTGGACGCCAGGCGCGAGGGAGCCGCCTGGAGCGTCCACACCGAAGCGGGACGGCGCCGCTGGAACCGGGACGCCGTCGAGTGGTGCCGCGAGGGCTCCGAGCGGGGCGCCGGAGAAATCCTCGTCACGTCCATCGACCGCGACGGCACGGGCGCCGGATACGATCTGGACCTTCTTCGGGAGGTCGTCGCGGCCGTGAGCGTTCCGGTGATCGCGTCGGGAGGCGTCGGTGCCTACGAGCACCTGGTAGAAGGCGCGCGCGCCGGGGCGTCCGCGCTCCTCGTTGCGGGCACGTTTCACCGGGGTGAGCTCTCGATCCCGCGCGCCAAGGAGGTCCTGGCGGCCGAGGGGTTCCCCGTGAGGAGGGTCGCGTGAACCTCGACTCCATCCGCTTCGACGCCGAAGGTCTCGTTCCGGTCGTCGTGCGGGACGGCGTCACGGGCGCCGTCGCGATGCTCGCCTGGGCCAACCGCGAGGCGCTGGAGAAGACTCTCGACTCGCGCCGGGCGACCTTCTGGAGCCGCTCCCGCGGGGCGATCTGGGTCAAGGGGGAGACCTCGGGCAACCGAATGGAGGTCCTCTCCGTGCGGGCCGACTGCGACGCGGACGCCATCCTGTACGAGGTCCGCGCGACCGGTCCGGCCTGTCACACGGGCCGGCAGACCTGCTTCCACGAGCCCCTGGACTCGTCTCCCATGGAGGAGCCGGAGAATTTCGACCTGGCCCCGCTCTTCGCCGTGCTGCGGAGCCGGAGGAGGGAGATGCCGGAGGGCTCGTATTCGACGAAGATCTTCCAAAAGGGCCTGGACCACATCCTGAAGAAGATCGGCGAAGAGGCGTCCGAAGTCATCGTCGCGATGAAGAACCCGGACGATTCCGCGCTCGCCGGCGAGATCGCGGATCTGCTCTACCACCTGGCGGCGGCGATGACGGAGAGAGGGCTCTATCCTTCGACCGTCAACGACGCCCTGGCCGCGAGGCGCAAGTGATCCGGCGCGACGCGGAGCGGCGCGAGTTCCTGCGGAAGGCGGCGGCCGGCCGGGTTGTGCCCGTCGCTAGAGTCTTCCCATCCGACGAGCTGACCCCGGTCACCCTCTTCCGGCGCATGCGGGAGTCGGGCAGCGAGTGCTTCCTCCTCGAGAGCGTGGAGGGCGGCGAGTCGATTGCGCGTTACACGTTCCTCGGGTGCGGTCCGTCGGCGCGCCTGGTTCTGCGCGACGGATCGGTCGAACAGGAGAAGGTCGGGTCACGGCGTCGCGTGAAGGCGGGAGCGCTCACGGCGCTCCGCCGGATGGTCGTGCGGCGCGGGTTCGTAGCGGACGCGGACCTGCCGCCCCTGACGGCGGGCGCGGTGGGCTACCTGTCCTACGACGCGGTCCGGCTGTTCGAGGAGATCCCCGACCGGCATCGCCGCAACGGGCACATCCCCGACGGCCTCTTCCTCCGGTTCGACGCGACGGCCGCCTTCGACCATCCGCGGCAGCGGCTGCTCCTGCTGACGAACCTCGAGGTCGCGCGGGCGGCCGACAAGGAACGGGCGGTGGACGCGGCGATCTCGCGCCTCGATCGCCTCGAGGCCTTCGTGCGGGGCGAACAGCATCCGGCGGCGGAAAAAGCATCGTACCGGGTCGCGGCGCGGAAAGCGCGCAGCGCGGGTCCCGCCGCCGTCCGGCAGCTCATGACGAAAGAAGCGTTCGTGGCGGCCGTCGTCAAGGCGCAGGAGGCGATCCTCGCCGGCGACATCTACCAGGTCGTCCTGTCGCAGCGCTGGGACGCGCCGCTCGATGTGGACGCCTTCGACGTCTACCGCGCTCTGCGGATGCTCAATCCCTCGCCGTACCTCTTCTACCTCGAAACGTGCGAGGCGGCGATCTTCGGGGCCTCGCCCGAGATGCTCGTCCGGTGCCGCGGCCGCGAAGTCGAGACCCGGCCGATCGCCGGAACGGCGAGCCGCGGCACGACTCCCGCCGAAGACCGGGCGCTGGCCGCGGCCCTGCTGGCGGACCCGAAGGAGCGCGCCGAACACGTGATGCTGGTGGACCTGTCGCGCAACGACCTCGGGCGCGTCTGCGAGATCGGGACGGTGAGCGTCCCGCGGTACGCGTTAGTCGAGAGGTACTCCCACGTCCAGCACCTCGTCTCCGAAGTCCGCGGGAGGCTCGCGAAGGGGAAGACTTCGGGAGACGCCCTGGCCGCGTCCTTCCCCGCCGGGACGCTGACGGGGGCGCCGAAGATCCGCGCGATGGAGATCATCGACCAGCTCGAGGCGGCGCGACGCGGGGTTTACGGGGGCGCGGTCGGATATGTCGACACGGCCGGCAACCTCGACGTCGCGATCGCGATCCGGACCGCCGTCGTCGAGAACGGAGTCTGCCGGATCCAGGCGGGCGCCGGGATCGTGGCGGACTCGGTCCCGGAGAAGGAGTACCAGGAGGCCGAATCCAAGGCCGCCGCTCTCTTCCGCGCGATCGAGACGGCGCGGGAGTGGAGGCGGGAGCCGGGGGCCGGGAGACGGGAGGCGGCAAGCGGGAGGCGACGCCGGGTCGGGGGCCGAAAATCACAAATCACAAATCACAAATCACAAATCTCTCCATGATCTTCATCGTCGACAACTACGACTCCTTCACCTACAACCTCGTGCAGGCGGTGGGGAAGTTCGACCCCGACGTCGTCGTGGCCCGCAACGACCGTTTCGAGCCCCGCGAGGTCGTGTCGAGGCGGCCCCGGGCGATCCTGATCTCTCCCGGCCCCGGCCGCCCCGAGAACGCCGGGCGCACGATCGAGATGATCGCGGCCGCCGAAGCGAAGGCGATCCCGCTGCTCGGCGTCTGCCTGGGCCACCAGGCGATCGCCGCGCGCCACGGCGGGGTCGTCGAGCGCGCCCCGGCGCCGCGCCACGGGAAGGCGTCGAGGATCACGCACCACGGCGCCGGCATCTTCGCGGGCCTGCCCAGCCCGATGGAGGCCGGCCGCTACCACTCCCTCGCCGTGCGCGAGAAAGACCTGCCCCCGGAGCTGACGGTGACCGCGCGAAGCGACGACGGAGTCGTCATGGGGCTGTCGCACCGGTCGCTGCCGGTTTTCGGCGTCCAGTTCCACCCCGAATCGGTGCTGACGCCGGAGGGCGAGCGGCTCCTCGCGAACTTCCTGAGGCGGGGGCCGCGGCGCGAGCCGCATCGGGACGGGGGGGAGAAAAGCGCATGACGCCCGACGTCGCCGACGCGCTGAAGATCGTCGCGGCCCGGAAGCCGCTTCCGCGTGAGCTCGCGGAGCGGACGTTCCTCGACCTGATGGATGGCAAGGCGACCGAGGCTCAGAAGGGGGCGATCCTGCTCGGCATCGCCACGCGTGGGGAAACCGCCGAAGAGATCGCCGGAGCGGTGGCCGCTCTGCGGGCGAGGATGCGGCGCGTCCCGACGCGGCGGTCGCCGCTGCTGGACACATGCGGGCCCGGCGGGATCGGCCGCGACCTTTTCAACATCTCCACCGCGACGGCGATCGTCGCGGCGGGAGCCGGCGCGGCGGTCGCCAAGCACGGAAACCGGTCGATCTCTTCCCGCGTCGGGTCGGCCGACGTCCTCTCCGCCTGCGGGGTTCCGATCGACCTCGACCCGTCCGCCGCCGGCCGCGTTCTCGACGAGGTCGGACTCGTCTTTCTCTTCGCTCCCGCCTTTCACCCCGCGATGAAGGAGCTCGGCACGGTGCGAAGGGAGCTCGGGATCCGGACGATCTTCAACGCCCTCGGCCCGCTGGCCAACCCGGCCGGGGCGAGCCGCCAGCTGATCGGCGTCGGCCGGCCGGAGCTGGTGAGGCTCCTCGCCGACGCGCTCGCGTCTCTCGGCGCGGAGCGCGCGATCGTCTTCCACGTCGCCAACGGCCTCGACGAGCTCGTTCCCGGTGTTCCGGCGGCGGGAGTCGAAGTCCGCGACGGCTGGACCCGGCCATGGACGTTCGACCCTACGGTGCTTCGGCAGCGGCCGGTCGGGCTCACGGAGCTCGCGGGGGGAGACGCCGCGCAGAACGCGGGGATGCTGGAGAGGCTTCTCGACGGCGAAGACGGCGCGCGCCGCGAAACGGTTCTCGCCAACGTCGCGGTCGCCCTGACCCTCGAAGGGAGCGCGGCGAACGTCGCCGAAGGGTACGAAAGGGCCCGCGCCGCGGTCGACGGCGGCGGGGCGCGCGAAGTCTTCGATCGGATGCGCCGCGAAAGCGCCGCCGCGCGCGGGCCGGAGGCGAGGTGAGCGGCATCCTGGAGCGCATCCTCGCGGACAAGCGCGGCAGGATCGAGCGAGGGTTGCCGAAGCCTCCCGCCGGCCAGGCGCTCCCCTCCGACGGCGCCCGTTTCGTCGCGTCCCTGCGGGAACCGGGCACCCGAATCATCGCGGAGATCAAGCACCGCTCGCCCTCCGCGGGAGAGATCCTCCCCGGCGCCGACGGCAAGGTCGAGACCCTCGCGCTGGCCTACCGGCGGGGCCACGCCGCCGCGATCTCGGTGGTCACGGAAGAAGACCACTTCGGAGGCAAACCCGAGTGGCTGCCGAGGGCCAAGAGGATCTCGGGACTCCCCGTGCTGATGAAGGACTTCATCGTCGCGGAGAGCCAGCTCGATTTCGCCCTCTCGCTCGGGGCCGACGCGGTCCTCCTGATCGTGCGCGCAATGTCCCCGGCGGACCTGGCGGCGCTGGCGAGCGGGGCGAGGGCGCGCGGGCTGGCGACGGTCGTCGAAGCGCACAGCGCGGACGAGATCGAGAGGGCGGCGGCCGCCGCGCCCGACGTGCTCGGTGTCAACTCCCGGGACCTCTCGAGCTTCTCGACCGACCTCGGGGGCCTCGAAGCGCTCGCGCCGAAGATCCCGCCCGGCCCCGTGAAGCTCGCCGAGAGCGGCATCGGGAGCCGCGCCGACGTCCTGCGATTGAAGACCGCCGGTTACGAGGCGTTCCTCGTCGGTGAGACGCTCCTGCGCCACGAGGACCCGGAGCAGGCGCTCCGCGAGCTGAAGGTCTGAATTCGATGGCCGGGACCCGGGTCAAGATCTGCGGGCTGACTCGGCCGCGGGACGTCGAGCTCGCCTGCGAGCTCGGGGCCGCCTGGCTCGGCTTCAACTTCGCGGCCGTCTCTCCGCGGCGCGTGACCGTCGAGGCCGCCCGAGAGCTCGCCAGTCTCGCCCGGCCGGGGACGGTCCGGGTCGGGGTCTTCGTCGAGGAGTCCCGTGACCGGATCCTGGAAGCGATCGAAGGCGCCCGCCTCGACGCGGTGCAGATCCACCGCCCGCTCCGGGAAAGCGACCTGGACCTGCCGCGCCCGGTTCTCGCGGTCGCGCGGATGCGCAACGGGTCCCCGGCGCTTCCACCGGCGGATCTGCTCTGCCGATGCCGGCTCGTCCTCCTCGACGCGGAGGCTCCCGGGCAGCCGGGCGGAACCGGCCGGACGCTGGACTGGGAGGATCTCTCCGGAAGGTCCTGGCCGATCCCGCTGATGCTCGCCGGAGGACTGACGCCCGAAAACGTCGAAGCGGCGATCGGCCGCGCCCGGCCCGCGGCGGTGGACGTCGCCTCGGGCGTCGAGTCCTCGCCCGGCGTGAAAGACGAGGATCGGATGCGCCGCTTCTTCGAGGCCGTCCGGCGCGCGGACTCCCGGGCATGAAGAGAACGAAGACGAGAACCTCGCGTCCGGGATACTTCGGTCCCTACGGCGGCCGCTTCGCCCCGGAGACGCTGATGGCGCCGCTGGAGGAGCTCGAGCGGGCGTGGACCCGGTTCCGGCGCGACCGCGGCTTCCTCGCCGAGCTCGACGGCCTGCTTCGCACCTACGCGGGCCGGCCGACCCCGCTGACGTTCGCCGAGCGCTTGACCGAGCACGCCGGCGGCGCCCGCATCGCACTCAAGCGCGAGGACCTCCTCCACACAGGCGCGCACAAGCTCAACAACTCCCTGGGCCAGGTCCTGCTTGCCCGGCGTATGGGCAAGACCCGCGTCGTGGCCGAGACCGGGGCCGGCCAGCACGGCGTGGCCACGGCCGCCGCCGCGGCGCGGCTGGGCCTTCCGTGCCGCGTCTACATGGGCACGCTCGACATGGAACGCCAGGCGCCCAACGTCTCGCGCATGCGGCTTCTCGGAGCGGAGGTCGCCGCCGTGGACTCGGGCTCGCGGACGCTGAAGGACGCGATCAACGAAGCGATGCGCGACTGGACCGAGAACGTCCGCACGACCCACTACGTGCTCGGCTCGGCCCTCGGGCCGCATCCGTACCCGACGATGGTCCGCGACTTCCAGTCGGTCATCGGCCGGGAGGCCCGCGCGCAGTTCCGACGGCTGGCGGGCCGCGACCCGCACACCGTCGTCGCCTGCGTGGGCGGAGGCTCCAACGCGATCGGCATCTTCTCGGCGTTCCTCGCGACCCGCGCGAAGCTCGTCGGCGTCGAGGCGGGAGGGCGCTCCGACTCGCCCGGAGACCACGCCGCGCGGTTCGCCGGAGGATCGGTCGGCGTGCTTCACGGAACCCGCACGATGCTCCTCCAGGACGAGGCGGGCCAGGTCCTGCCGACGCACTCCGTCTCGGCCGGCCTCGATTATCCCGCCGTCGGGCCCGAGCACGCGCGCCTGGCCGACGCGGGGCGGGTCGAGTACACGAAGGTCCGCGACGAGGAGGCGCTCGACGCCTTCGAGATCCTTTCGCGGACCGAGGGGATCGTTCCCGCGCTGGAGAGCGCCCATGCGCTGGCCTACACGCTCGGGATCGCCTCGCGAATGCCGCGAAGAACCTGGATCCTCGTCAACCTCTCCGGCAGGGGAGACAAGGACATGGCCGAGTACGAAAGGATCCGAGGGGAGGAGCAGAGGAGCCGGGGAGCAGAGGAGAAGCCGACCGTCCGATGAGGAACAACCTCTCCTCCTCTCCTCCGCCCCTCCGCTCCTCTCCTCGGCTTGCCGCCGTTTTCGAGAAGGCCAGCGCGGAGAACCGGGCCGCTTTCATCGCCTACCTCACCGCTGGGGATCCTTCCCTGGAGGCGACCGTAGAGATGGCGGAGGCGCTCGAGCGCGCCGGAGCGGACGTGCTCGAGCTGGGGGTTCCCTTTTCGGACCCGATCGCGGACGGGCCGGTCCTCCAGCGCGCCGCCGAGCGGGCGCTCGCCGCGGGGGCGACCCTCGACGGCGTTCTCGAGATCGGCGGGCGGATCCGGCGCCGGACGAGCCTGGCGCTGGTCCTCTTCTCCTACGTCAATCCGCTCCTTCGCGGCGGGATCGAATCGGTCGCCCGCCGGGCCGCGGAGGCGGGCTTCGACGGCGCGCTGATGACCGACCTTCCTCCCGAGGAGGCCGGCGAATACCAGCCGGCCGTCCGATCGGCAGGGCTGGACACCGTCTTCCTCGTGTCGCCAACCTCCACGGCCGCCCGGATGAAGGCCGCCGCGAGGCTCTCCAGCGGATTCCTCTACGTGGTTTCTCGTCCCGGGACCACGGGAGCCCGCAACGCGCTGCCGGCGGACCTGCCGGCCACGATCCGGCGCGCCCGAAAGGCCGCGGGGAGCCTGCCAATCGCCGTCGGCTTCGGGATCGGGACGCCTCCGGCAGCCGGTTCCGCGGCGCGGCTTGCCGACGGCGTGATCGTCGGCTCCGCCCTCGTCGCCGTCGCGGAGGCCGCGGAAAAGAGGGGCGCAGGCCCGGCTGCGGCAGTTGAGAAGCTCGCGCGGTCGCTTGCCGAGGCCTGCCGGCGGAATTCCACGAGCTGAGACCGGCTTTTCCCAACGAGTTTTCCGTGGCCGCCGAAGGGCACTACCTCAAGGTCCTCAACCGGCCCGACCTTTCGGCCGAGCTCCTGCAGGAACTGCTCGCCGACCGCTCGGCTCGCAAGTACCACACCGTTCGGCGGGCCCTCGCCGGCCATCCCCGAACTCCCCGGCGCGAGGCCCTTTCGCTCGTTGGAACGCTCTACTGGAGAGACCTCGCCGTCCTTTCCTCGGATGCGCGCGTGCATCCCGAAGTGCGCCGCGCCGCGGACCGCGACCTGGCCCGCCGGCTTCCGGAAATGGCTCTGGCGGAAAGGGTTGACGTCGCCAGGACTGCCGGGCGGGGGACGCTTCTCCTCCTTCGCTTTGATCCCGAAGCGCGGGTTTTCCAGGCAGTCCTGGACAACCGGCTGGTGACCGAAACCGACCTCATCCAGGTCGCCGCCAGGCCCGAGACGCCGTCCTCGTCGCTGGAGGCCATCGCGGCTCACCCGCGGTGGGGCCTTCGGCCGGCGCTTCGGAGCACGCTCCTTCGCAACCGCAAGCTCCCGATCCCGGTGGCCCTGTCCCTCCTCTCCCGCGCGACCTCCGCCGACCTGGCCGGGATTCGGGAGTCGCCGGCGATCTCTCCCCTCGTCAAAGCCTGCGCGGAAAGAGTTCTTGCGCACCGGCAAAAGGCGACTTAGCATGGGCACGAAAACCCGTCCACTGGAGAACTCCCGATGATTCCTGGTGCCGACCTCCGGTTCGGCGAAGAACTTCGTCGCGAACGGCTGGCGCGCGAAATCTCGCTGGAAGAGATTTCGGCGGCGACGAAAATCTCGATGCGCCTCTTGACGGCGCTCGAAGCGAGCGACCTGAAGCGCCTGCCCGCTCCCGCTTTTACGAGAGGTTTCATCCGCTCCTACGCACAGCACATCGGCATCGACCCGGAGGAGAAAATCTGCGCGTACCTGGCGGAGCTGAACCGCAACTCCAACGGATCCGCTCCGGTGATCGTCCCCGGCCGCCGGCGCTTCTGGCGAGGGCGCGGCACCACCGCCGGAATGATCGTCGGCGGAGTCACGGCGCTGCTCCTCGTGCTCGGACTGATCGCGAAGCCCCAGAGGCACGGCGCCGTTCGGCTGGACGTGCCGGTGCCCGCGCGCGCGAGCCGGGCCGTCGCGCTGAAGAACGTCACGATCTCGAGCGAGCCCACGCCCGCCGTGCGCCAGCCCGAGGTCGCTCCCGCCGCGTCCTCGGCCCCGGCTTCCGACGGCGTCGGCGGCGAAGCAGTCGTCTCGCTCGTTCTCGAGTTCGACCAGGATTCCTGGACGAAGCTCGACACCGCGGAAGGGACCGTCTTCTCCGGCCTGATCCGCCGCGGAGAGGTCAAGCGCTTCGAGTCCCGCGGCGGCTTTCGTCTTACGCTGGGCAACGCCGGCGGCGTGCGCGCGACCGTCAACGGCCAGGCGGTCCAGTCCCTGGGCCGCGCCGGCCAGGTCGTCCGCGACCTCCCGATTCCTCCGCCCGCCGCCCGCGGCTGAGTCGTCCCGGGGGCCTCCCTTGGCGATCACCGGACCCGCTCACGTCGAGGACCTGCTCTCCCTTCTCCGCTCGCGCGAGGCCGCCCACGAGATCCGCGAGTTCGCCGCGCGCGGAGTCCTTCCGCTGGAATCCGACGACCGGATCCGGGCGCTCTTCGCCGTCCTGAAAGATCCCGATCCCGAGATCGTGACGTCCGCGCGTTCGACGCTGGCCGAGTTTCCGCCCGACGTCTTCACGGAGTTCCTGCGGGGAGAACGGATCACCGCCGCCGAGATCGAGGCGGTCTCCACGATGACCGACGACGTCCTCGTCATGGAGCAGGTCGTTGGCCACCGCAACGTTTCCGACGGCACCCTGCTCAAGCTCGCCCGAGTCCTCGGTGGAACCGCACAGGATGCTCTCGTCGTCAACCAGGCGCGGCTGCTGGGCAACCCTTCGCTGATCGACGCCCTGTATGCCAATCCCGACCTCTCCGCCGACAACCGGCGGATGCTCAACGAGCTCCGGGAGGAGTTCTTCGAGAAGGAGCAGCGCCGCCTCGATGCCCGGCGCGCCCGCGAGGCCGCCGAGCTGGAGGCGTCCCAGCCCGATCCGGAGATCGCCTCGGGTTCCGCCCCGGGAGGCTCCGCGGCGGCAGACCTCGACGACGACTCGGAAGACTCCGAACCGTCCTCGTCTCCTCCGGTGAGCGAGGCGGATCCCGCGGTGGCCGGCGAGGGCGCGGAGGAGGCCTACCTCCGGATCATGAGGCTGACCGTTCCCGAGCGGGTGAAGCTGGCGCTGCGGGGCAGCAAGGAGGAGCGGCGTTTCTTAATCGGCGATACGAGCCGGATGGTCGCCATGGCAGTTTTCCGGTCCCGCGGCCTCACCATCACCGAAGTCGAGAGTTTCTGCTCGATGCGCCATCTCGACGCCGAGGTTTTCCGCGCGATTTCCCGAAAGCGTCAGTGGATCCGCCGACCCGGCATCCTGGGCGCGCTGGTCCGTAACCCCAAGGTGCCCCTGGCGATCTCGATGCCGCTCGTCAAGCGCGTTTCCATGCGGGAGCTGGTTAGCATTTACAAGGACCGCAACCTTCCGGAGGCCATCCGGTCCCTGGCCAAGAGGCTCTACCTTCAGAGGCGAAAGTGACTCGGCGTAGCCAAAGCCGCGCCGAGTCATCCTGAGCAAAGCGAAGCGAGCAAAGGATCTACTCCCCCTCGCCGCGAGGCGTCTTTTCGCCGGTTTCGTCCCACGGAATAGTGCCCATTCCTATGCTAATCTTCCCGGCCAGTTCTCAAAACCGGGCGAACTCAGAGAGCAATGCCCCGCGACATTGACTATTACGCGCTCCTCGGCGTTGACCGGGAGGCGACGGAGGCGGAAATCCGTGAGCGATTCCGGTCCCTGGCGCGCGAAACCCATCCGGATCGGGTGCCGAACTGGCGAAGGGAGAAGGCCGAGGCCGACTTCCAGGAGATCGCCCAGGCCGTCAACGTGTTGACCAACGCAGACCGCCGCAAGGCGTACGACTACGAGCTCTCGATGGCCAAGGCCGCCGCAGACGCGGGGGAGACTGACAGCGTCGTCGCCGATTACATCTCCCACGGGATCGCGGCCTACCGGGAGAAGAGGTACGTCGAGGCTGCCGGCAACTTCAGCCTGGCCATCCGGCGAGCCCCGAACGATGCGCGGGCGCACCACTACCTGGGGCTCGCCTCGGCCCGTGCCGGGGACGTGCGGGCGGCCATCCGGGCGCTCGAGGCGGCCATCGCCCTGGATCCCAACAATTCGCGGCTCCTTGCCGACGCCGGGGCCGTCTTCCGGCAGGCGGGGTTGCTGGTCAAGGCCGAAAAGGCATATCAGGAAGCCATGCGCTGGGACCCGACGGCCTCGGATCTGCGCCGGGCCCTCGAGGAAGTCCGCGAGCAGCGCGCCGGCAAGGAGCGCGCCCTGTGATCGCCGCGATCCAGGCCTACGGACTCACGGACGTCGGAAGGAAACGAAAGCACAACGAGGACGCCTTCGCGCTGGACGTCAGCGAGGGGCTCTTCATCGTGGCCGACGGAATGGGCGGGCACGCGGCGGGAGAGGTCGCGTCGAAGATCACGGTCGAGACGATCGGCGAGTTCATCGCTGCAACGCGGCAGAAGGAAGAAGCGACCTGGCCCTTCAAGTACAACCACGAGCTCGACTTCAACAGCAACCGCCTCGCGGTGGCGATCGAGAAGGCCAACGAGCGGGTCATGGCCGCCGTGGCGGCGCAGCCGTGGTTGAAGGGAATGGGTACGACCGTGGTCGCCGGGCTCCTGAACGAGAAGCTCCTCTCGCTGGCCCACGTCGGCGACAGCCGAGCCTACCTGTTCCGCGACGGACAGCTCTCGCGCCTGACGGACGACCACTCCTGGGTCCACGAGCAGGTCACCGCGGGCATCCTCACGGAGGAAGAGGCCAAGACGCATCCCTTGAAGAACGTCGTGACTCGCGCGCTCGGCGGCGGGCCGTCGGTCTCGCCGGACCTGCAGGAGCTCGTCTTCTCGCCCGGCGACCGGTTCCTCTTCTGCTCGGACGGGCTGACGACGATGGTCAGCGACGAGGAGATTCACGAGTCGGCCTCGACGATCAAGGGGACCAAGGAGCTCTGCGAGCACCTCGTCAAGTTGGCCAACGACAAGGGCGGGGTAGACAACATCACGGTCGTCCTCGTGGACATCGCGGACCCGGGTGCCGCGAGGGCCGAAGCTTCGACGGCGGAATCCGAGGGCGAAACGGTCGCCGTCGGGAGCGAAAAGAAGGCCTGAAACCGACCCCCGGCCGGGTCGTTTTTTCACCAACGCCGGCATTTTCGCCAACGTATAACGGTTGACGGAGGCGCGTCCGGCGTCTATCCTGACTTTTGATGCGGCGGGAAAAGAGGGAAGGCATCGTTTCTAAGGTCTTGACCTGTAGCGTCTTGTTCGCTGCGGCCGCGTTTGTCGCAGCCGGCGCGGAGCTTCGCGTCGTCTCCGGACAGCAGGCATGGACCGAGAGTCCCTACCGCAATTTCAACTCTCCTCGCGCGATCCTGGGAGGGGCGGTCCTCGTCGCCGACGAGGCTTCGGATTCCTCCCTGGCGACGACCCTCGCCCTGGACCTCCAGGCCCTGCGCGGCGAGCTCCACGAAAGGGGCGGCTGGCGAGCGCCGTTTGGAGACGGCGAGCCGCTCCGGGTCTACGTCGCGAGAAAAGAGGCCGGGGGTGTGCGGCGTCTCGCGGTCAAGGCGATCGAGAAAGGGCAGCTCGCCGGCGCCTCGATCCAGATCGACGGCACCGGGATGACCGACGACGAGATCTCCCGCGAGACCGCTCGCCTCTACTCGTTCGCGACCCTGACGGCCTACGGCGCTCCGGACAATTCCTTCCTGACCTCCGCGGTCGCGGACTTCCTCTCGGCCGGTGTCCGGCCGCAGCAGGATCGCGAGGAGGCCCTGATGGCCGCCGCGGCCCCGGGGCTCGACCTGTCCGCGCAGGCCGACGCGCTCGGACGCTTCTACGTGGAAGAGTTCGCGCGGGCGACGGGAGGCTCCTCGGAGCTGAAAGCGATCTGGGAGAAGGCCGCGGAGTCCGGGCAGGCCGTGCTACCGATCTTTCTGCGCGCGTATACCGACGCGACCGGCGAAGGAGCCGACCGCCTCCTACTTCGATTCGCGGCGCGCCTCTACTCTTCCCTCGAACCGGAGGCCTCGCCCTCGCGGATCGGACTGCTCGACCTGCAGACCGGGGCGCTCGACGCATCCGCGCCGGTCGCCTTCGTGGTCCGGCACCGAAGCTACGTGCCGGGGCTCGACTCGCCGGCCGCGTTCCGCGTGACCTGGCCCGAGGCCGGCGCCGCCGCGGCCGTCGTGCTTCATTACCGCGACGGAGCGATCCCGCCCGACGTCGTCTTCTTCGCCGCCGGGGACTCGCGGCCGATTCCGCTCGCCGGCGTCGCGCGGCTGGACTGGCTGGTCGCGGGCTCCGAGAGCTCCGCGGCGCCGGCTCCCGCCCCGGCGTCGTTCGAGACGCTCGCGGGCTATCCCTACAGCGGCCTCTCGGCCCACGCTTCCGCGGGAGAGGAAGGGCCGAAGGTCTGGTGGTCCACTGCCTCCCACCAGTCGCTTGCCGGCTGGGCGATCTTCCGCGAGGAAGTGCTTCCGGACGGGCGTGTGGCCCGGACGGGGCCCGAGATCCTTCCCGCGTCGGACCAGGGGGGCGAGCCGCTGCGCTACGTCTTCGTGGATCCCGCGGCGTCGGCCGGCACGTACTACCGCTACACGGTATGGGCCGTGACGGAAGAAGGCACGCTGTCGAGGGCCTTCGCCGCGACCCTTCGCACCGCGGACTAGGAACTTTCAAGCGACAAGGGACTGCCCGGGCAAGGCAGCGCCTTTGCTTGCCGGAATGAACGATGAACAACGGAAAAATGGATAACGGAAAGCCGGAAAAGAAAGTCCGCCGCGAGCCGGACGTCGGCAAGATCATCGACCGCACCATCGTGCGGCTCTGGGACACGATCGAGGAGCTCGAGGCGCTGACTCCGGCGGAGCTGCGCTTCTACCGCGTCGCCGTCTTCGGCAGCGCGAGGCTGAAGCCGGAAGACCAGGAGTACAGCGACGTCAAGAAGCTCGCCGAGATGCTGACGGAGCTCGGCTGCGACATCGTGACCGGCGGAGGGCCCGGCCTCATGGAAGCTGCCAACGAGGGGGCGGCCCTCTCCCGAGGGACGCGCAAGACTCGCTCCTTCGGGCTGACCATCGCGATTCCCTACGAGAAGGCCAACCCATACCTCGACAGCGTCACGGCGCACCGGACGTTCTTCTCGCGCCTCCACCACTTCGTCCGGATGTCGCAGGCGTTCGTGATCTTCCCGGGCGGCATCGGGACGACGCTCGAGCTCCTCATGGTCTGGCAGCTCCTCCAGGTCGGCTTCATGACGGAGCGGCCCGTGGTGCTGGTCGGCGAGCTGTGGAAGGGGCTTCTGGAGTGGTTCCGACGGGACATCGTTCCCCGCGGGCTCATCAACGAGCCGGACCTCGACCTGGTCCAATCGGTGGACACGATCGCCGAGGCCGCCGCCCTGATCGAGCGGCACAAGGCGATCTTCGATCAGGCCCGCGAGAAGTTCATCCTCGAGAAGCGCCGCGCCCAGCGCGCCGAGCAGGACCCCGCGCCCGTCGTCGTCCCGTCCGGCCGCGAATGATCTCTCCGTGGTCGAAGGCGTAGTCGAGCCGGGCAAGCTCGCGTCTCGAAAACCATCTCGCCTCGGCCGCGTCGTCTGAGCCCTTCGCCTTCCCTCGAACGGGCCGGGCCGCGTAGAGCACCGTGACGGTGTGCCAGCGCGGGTCGCGCTTGGGGTCCGAGTAGACTCCGAGGAACCTGCCGACGCGGACGGTGACGCCGGTCTCCTCGCGGGTCTCGCGCGCGCAGCATTCCTCCGTCGTCTCGCCGTACTCGCAGAAGCCCCCGGGCAGTGCCCAGCTCCCGAGAAAGGGCGGCCTTCCCCGGCGGACGAGGAGGAGCCTTCCGCGCTTGTCGGTGACGAAGGCGTCCACCGTGACTCTCGGGAGTTTCTTGTTGCGGAAGAAGTCCGGCATCACTGGCCGTACTTGCCGAAGAACTCGCGGATCTCGTCGGCCGGACGGTCCGTGACGAGCTCGCGCGGCGTCTCGCCGTACCAGTCGCGCGGAAGGTAGCGAGCGTAGGGCTTCTCGAGGAACCGGCGGCAGATCAGGGCGATCACACCGCGGTCCGTCTCGCTCCGGATCAGCCGGCCGGCCGCCTGCACGACCCGCGTCATCCCCGGCTGAAGGTAGGCGTAGTCGAAGCCCGCCTCCTCCTGCTCCTCGAAGTAGCGGCGCAGGAGTTCCCGCTCGAAGGAGACCTGAGGAAGCGCCGGCGAGACGACGAAGACCGCGGAGAGAAGCTCGCCCGGATAATCCACGCCCTCGGCGTACATGCCGCCGGAGACCGCGAAGAGGAGGATCCCGCCGGGAGGCGGCGAGGCCAGGGCCTGGAGGATTTGCTGCCTCTCGAAGTCCGAAAGGTCCGCCCGCTGGACGAGCAGGCGCGCGCGGGTCGGCGGCATCGCGGCGGCGACGTCGGCCAGGAAACGGTAGGAGGGGAAGAGGACGAGGGCGTTGCCGGTGTGCGCCTCGGCCATCTCCGCGACGAGCTTCGCGATGCGGCCGCAGTTCTCCTCCCGCGCCTTGTACGTCGTGCGGACCTGGGGAAGGATCATGACCTTCCGGTTCTCCGGCGGGAACGGCGGTGGGAGGGAGAGCGAGGACGTCCTGTCGCGCTCGAGGCCGAGGACCCGCTCGAAAGCCTCCGGCGGAGTCAGGGTCGCCGAGAGGAGCACGGTCGAGGAGGCGGACGAAAAGACCGGCGCGAGCGCACGGGCGGGGTCGAGGCAGACGAGCGCGAGGCGGATGCCGGCCGCGCGCCGCTCGACGACGCACGTGAAGTCGGAGCCCCACATGTTGAGGACCGCCGCGAAGCGCTGGAGCGCGTAGTGCGCGTCCATGACCGGATCGTCGGGAAGGGCGAGCTTCGTGTCCCGTTTCCACGCGAGGTAGGCCAGGAGCCTGGGCTCCCAGTCGGCTCGCAGCGCATGGATGGCGTCGGCCGGCGGCAGAGTCTCCGCGATCGCGTCGCCTTCCTCGGGAAGCTCGCTCGCTGCCTCGTGGAGGAGGTCGAGAACCTCTTCGATGGAAGAGCAGAGCGACGCGAAAAGGGCACCCGGCTGGAGGATCAGGTGGTTCAAGAGCGGGCGGAAGTCCTCCTCGAGGATCTCCGGGGAAAAGATCCTTCGGGCCCGGTCAGGAAGGTTGTGCGCCTCGTCCACGAGGAGGATGACGTCTTTGAGCTCCTCGCCGACCAGGTGCCGCATCGCCGCGGCCGGCTCGAAGACGTAGTTGTAGTCCGCCACGATCGCGTCGGCCCGGCCGGCGAGCTCGAGCTGGACCTCGAAGGGGCAGACCTCCTCGCGCCGCGCTTCCTCGAAAACCGTGTCGGGATCCTGGTGGGGGTAGCGTTCCCGCAGACGACCGAGGATGTTCGAGGCCGCCATCTTCTCGGGGTAGCCACGCGCGAACCGGCAGAACTCCTCGTGGCAGAGGATCCGGTCGTTGGCGCACATCTTCTCCTTGGCGCGGACCTGGACGGTCGCGAACGTCCGCTCGTTCATCGCCGTCAGGGCGGAGACCGCCATCTTCTGCTGGAGCGTCTTGGACGTCAGGAAGACGACCTGCTTGCCGGAGGTGAGCCCCTCGCGCAGCGCGGGATAGAGAACCGCCGCAGTCTTGCCCGATCCCGTGGGGGCTTCGGCGATCAGGTTCTCGCCGTTGGAAACGGCTCGAGCAACCGCCTCCATGAGCTTTTCCTGGATCGGACGCGGCGCGGTATGCGGGAAGGGGAGCCGCTCCGCGGATTTCGCCTTGCGGGCCCGGATCGCGGCCTGCGCCCTCCACATCCGGAGCAGCGCCCCCAGGCGCCTCTCGATGTCTCCTTCGCAGGATTCCTCGTCGTAGGGGACCGCGATCGAGACCTCTTCGCCCGTCCCGATGTCGACGTACACGAGCGCCGCCGAGACCCGCGGGTGCCCGAGCCGCTTCCAGAGATAGCAGTACGCGAGGAGCTGCCGGCGGTCCCGCTCGAAGGCGTATCCGGACGGCCGGATGCCTTCCGAGGGCAGGTCCGTGGACTTGAACTCCTCGATCAGCCAGTAGCCGGCTTCGCGCTCGAGGCATCCGTCGAGGCGGCCCGTCAGGATTGCCGTCCAGTCCTCGACGGGGATCCGCGCCTGAAGGTGGACCTCGCAGCGGTACGCCGCGAATGTCTCCTTGCGCGCCGAGAGAATCCGGGAATGGATCTGCGTTCCCAGCCCGAGCCGGCGCCACCCTTCGCCCCGATCGAACCCGACCCGGCGAAAACCTTCGTCCTCGGCAAGCTCGCGGGCATTGACCTCGAAGGTCTTCGTGGTCTCGTCGAATCTCACAGGCGTGAAAAGGGCGTCACGAACGACCGGGAATCTGAAAGCACGATCATCGATTATAATTCCGCTATGGGGCGCTTCCCGTTGATTCGGCGCAGGTTAAGGGCGTGTCTCCTCCTGCCCCTTTTCATCGTCTTCTCCGTCTCTCACCTTGAGGCGGCCGCCCGCAAGAAGAAAACCCAGCCGCCGCCGCAACGCCGGGAAGCGCCCTCTTCAGAGGCTTCTTCGCTTGCGGATGCCCTGGCTCTGGCCTCTCAGCGCCCGCCTTCGGGTCCGAACAACTTGTCCATCGAGATCGTGGACCTCGACACCGGCGAGCCGGTCTTCCAGCGCAACCCGGACTCGCCCGAGACGATCGCTTCGGTAACGAAGCTCTTCTCGACCGCCACCGCCCTCCACTACCTGGGGGCGGACTACAAGTTCAAGACGACGTTCTGGCGGACCGGCGAGATCAAGGACGGAGTTCTGCAGGGCTCGCTCTTAGTCGTCGGCGGAGGAGATCCCAATATCTCGGGACGCTTCTACAACGACGACTACAACGCGGTCTTCGACACGTGGGCGTCGGGGCTGAAGGCGCTCGGCGTGACGAAGGTGACCGGGCCGCTGATCCTCAACGACTCCTTCTTCGACAGCGTCACGCGCCATCCGGACTGGAAGGAAGGCCAGGAACAGAAGTGGTACCAGGCGCCGGTTTCCGCGCTGGCGTACAACGACAACGTCGTCCTCGTGGGGATCCGCCCGGGACCAAAGCCGGGCAAGCCCGCTGCCGTCTCCTTCGAGCCTTCGACCGAGTCCATGCGCGCCACATCGAACGCAAAGACCGTCGGCCAGCGCGGCAAGATCGCCGTCGGCGTGCGCAGGGAGGCCGGCTCCAACGCGGTCAGCGTGTCGGGGACCGTGCCGATGCGCGGCGTCTGGTGGTCCACACCGATCGCAGTGCATGACCCTATCGCCTTCTTCGGCGGATCGCTGAAGAAGCGCCTGAGGGCCGCAGGAATCGAGCTCGCCGGGGGGGTCACGCAGAAGGACGTCAAGCCGGACGACACCTGGGCTCTCGTGGCGCAAACGGAGTCGTCGCTCGTGCCGACGCTTACGGTAATCAACAAGCGCAGCCAGGGCTTCTACGCCGAGCAGACGTTCAAGACCGTCGCCGCTGAGAAGATGGGAAAGGGGACCTGGCCCAACGCGCTCTCGCTCGAAAAGCAGTTCCTCGCGTCACTCAACCTGGACCCGGACCGATTCGACCTGCATGACGGCTCGGGCCTCTCTCCGAACAACAAGGTGGCCGCCGGCGACGTCGTCCGTTTTCTGCGCGCGATGAGCTCGAGCGCCAACGGCGCGGTCTGGAAGACCACGATGGCGACCGGTGGCGAGGCCGAGGGGACGCTGCGCCACCGACTCAACGATCCGATCTCTCGCGGCCGCGTCATCGCGAAGACCGGCAGCATCCAGGGCGTCTCCACGCTCGCCGGCTACGCGACCGGAGTTTCCGGAAAGACCTACGCCTTCGCCATACTCTTAAACGGGGGGCGCGTCTACGACACGAACGGCCACGCCTACCAGGACCGCCTGATCCGCGCCCTGATCAAGAACGGCTAGCTGACGGGCTTTCCGTGGCTGGCGAAAGGCGGTTTTGGTAACCCCCCCGGGTCCGGCTATGACCTTCGACCACCGACCCTGTACCTTTCATGCTTGACCTGGCCTCCGCAAACCCAGCCAGGAAAAGGGGTTTGTCGCAGAATTGGGCATCTGGAATGGACAAGTCCTGTACTCGTAGGCGTTTCTCTGCTCGCCCGACCTGTACTGAGACACCTGTCCTCTGGTACAGGTCCACCCTGTCCTTTCGCACAAGGTCGTAGAAAAAGTTCTTGACACGGGGGGGAACCTGAGGCTGAATACACCTCGATTCAATAAGCCCTAGGTGGATCCCCTGAGAGCTCGAAAGGGCATGGAAGCGCCCAGCTTTTCGAGGGCGCGTCGTCCGGTGGTTTCAACCCAGGAAGCCCAGAAAACACCGGCCGGCATTGATTTTTTTGGGCCGGGCCTGCCGCCCGCGCCCGTTGCACCGGAGACCAAAATGGTCGGTGTTTCAACCCCAGTCCCTTGGTAACGGCGACTGGGAAAGCTCGCTAAGTAGTGGGAATCACGTAGGTTAGCTTGGGGTCCTTCGGATCCCAAGAGTTGCCCTTGACTGTTCGTTTGGGCAGCTGTACTCTCCTGTCCAACTCCCAGAAAGGAATTCGGGTCATGGAGAGCGACGACTCAGTGCCCCACCCCCAAGAAGGCTTATTCGAAAGAGAAGTCAAGTTGGTCTTCCAAGAGACCCTTGGCTTGATCCACATCGCTCTCGTTACCCACTACGGTCTCGAAGAGGGGGAAGCTACCGAACTGGAAAAGGATCTGTATCTTTGGTTCCTTCGGTTCTGCATGCGTCCCGGGAATACCTCAGCTAGAGACTCTCGTCCGTTTCTGCTTGTGGCGTGCTGCCAGTTTGCTCGTGAATATCAAAAATATGTAATCGGAGCCGGCGTCCGTTCCTCCGACCAGAAGCTGCAAGCTCTCTTAGCCCGGGAGCCTGCCGACGTAGCGCGCGACTTCTCGCGAAGCCTTGAACTCCTGACTTATCGTCATCATTCGGATGCCTAATAACGTACTGAAGTTTCCGTCAGCGCGAACCTCGCAGGCGCTTTCGCCGCGGGAGGCGGAAGTTCAGGCGGAGGCCTATCTCTCGAACAATGATCAGAATCACTCGGACGAGTTCGCACGCCGGTATCTCAGTGACATCGACGTCGTATCGGCTCTTTGCGACAAGCTGAAGGCGATTGGCGAAAACAACCCCCAAAAAGTCGCGGACGTGGCAGAGCACGCATATCGGATCATCACGACAAACGGGAAGCTGGGCCTTTTCGACGACCAGAACTACGCCTTAGGCGAGCTCGCGCATCTAAGAGCGCGCGCTACTCGGTCCCTTGGAAGGCGCGATGAGGCAGAATTGTGGCTCTGCCGGGCTGAGGCTTCATACCGGCACACCGTGCATCCGACGCCGTGTTTGGCCCAAGTGGCGTATACGCGGTTGGCCCTTCGCTACGATACGGGTCGATTCGACGAGGTCTTGGAGCTACTTCCTTCTGTTGCCGACAGTTTTGAGAAGCTTGGAATGCTTCGAGACCTCTTCAAGGCCCGTCTTTTTCAAGCAATGGTGATGAAGGTCGTGGGTCAAACCCGCAATGCCCTAATCACACTAGAAACATTGGTGAATCAACCCGCAGTTAAAGCTGACCAAGCCCTTTACGGTCGCATTCTCGTTGACCTTGGGGACGTCTACCAATTGGAGAACCGGTACGCAGAAGCGATGGGTGTATATCAGGAAGCCCTACCGCTGTTGCGTGCTTCGGGTCAGGTTACGGCGACGGCCGCGCTCAAGTCTGTCGTTGCAGCAACGTATAGAAGTCTTGGAAGAAACTACGAGGCAGCGCAGGCCTTCGCTGAAGCGAAACTTGATTTTGCGGCGCTGGGGATGGCCTCGGACGTAGCGTACATGAGCATCCTTCGTGCTGAGGCTTTGCTTGCTGCGGATCGCAATCGAGAGGCGGAGTTCGAAGTTCTTGGGGCGCTACCAATCATCGAGGAGCTGAACCTGGTCTCGAAGGGACTTGCCGCCGTAGCGGTGCTGCGCGAGTCCGCAAGACGGCGCAAGCTGAATCCTGAAGCTTTGCGTCACGTAGGCGAACAGCTCCGAGCGAAGTAATCTAGCCATTCCTGGCGACTTCAATCGTTCGCCGTCTCTAATTCTCTAAATCGTAGTACTGTCAGAGCATTCCGGAGTCCTTCCCCCGTGAAGGAAGAGCGATCTTCAACCTGTTCATCCTAGGGGGCTTGCGGCTCGTGACAATTATCAGGCAGGAAGAGACAGTGAAGACGGGGCTTTCGGAGGGCGCGAGCCCTGGGGGGACAGCGAAGCGTGCCATGCGCCAAATCCGCCTCGCAGCTGAGCTGGAGACCTTCTACCGGCAACTCTTTCTTCCGCTTGTGCGGCGAGCCTGTTGGAAGCACGGGTTATCGAAAGAAGACGCCCGGGACATCGTCCAGGATGCCTTCGTGATAGCTGTCGTCAAGCTGAGAGCAGGGGAGAACGGTCGAGCTTGGCTGGCGAGGACGGTGGACCACCTTGCGATCAATTTCCGCCGAAAAGGCGCCCGCCACGCGCGTTTAGAAGCACACTTTCTCCATCCGATGCCAGACGGCGTGAGTGTCTTGGCCACCGAATCGGAGAGCCCACTCGAATGACCCAAGAACACGAACTGGTACCCTCAATTAGAGAATGGCTCCGGGCCAGTTCAGATGCCGACATTCCGACTGGAATCGAGCGAGCAGCCGCAAGCCGTGAAGCTGAGGTACTTTTGTCAGGAGTTACCTCCTTTACGGCACCTGCCGACTACCAGGGGCTCAGGGACGTGCTCTGGGCGGCTGTGGAGCTTCTCGAGGCGAAGCCGGCTTGTCCTGCAACCTTCGAGGAATGTGACGATTCCTATCGTTTCGTGGCGTCGCTGCCTCGTTCGCCGGATCCGTTCGATGAAGTGGATGAAATCCTTCGGCGAATTGCTCGGGTGGGATGGATAAGCACGAATGGAGGACTCGAGTCGGTCCTAAGAGCAAGAAGCGCCATCTGGGAGCACGGCGATGAGAAGAGGCATCGCGATCTCTGTGAATCGGCTCAGGCGTTACCGATAGCAGTTGAGGCTCTGATCTCTGCTGAGCGGCCGGATCTGCCCACTCTTTATGACGTTGCTGCCACGCTGATCAAGCTCACCAACGTTCGGCCGGCGCTGGCTAGATCAATGTCCGGAAGGCTCGCACCCGTTCTGTGGGGCAAGGCCGGCCGTATCGGACACTTGGACGACCAGGAACACTTTAGAGCAACCTTTGCGTTGGTATCGGGCATGGCGTCGCGTCAACTCAGCGACTGGAGTGCCTCGAGCTCGAGCTACGCGGTCGCGTTGTCCAACTATGCGATGACCGTTAACGCATACGATCTGGAACGTGTTGAGGTTGAGCGCCTTGCGCTTGCGGCTACGCGTGCGGATGACGCGGCTGTCGTACTGGAGAGCCCGGCGCTCATCCAGCGGGCTCGTATTCCTAGGGAGAGAGCCAAAGCCGAACTGATTCGGGCACATTCCCTCATCAACCAGCGCAGAACTCTTGAAGCCGAGGAGGTATTGCGCCGAACTCTACGCCGCCCTGTAATACAGGAAGAACCCAATCTACACGCCTGGCTTCTGGGAATGCTGGGCATGAGCCTCTCGTACCAAGGGAGGGACGTCGAGGCAATGGACAGCTTCAACCGCGCCGGCCAAATCCTGACCCGCTATCGCTATCCCCTCCAGATCGGAACTCTCGTGGGAGCCATCGGCGAGCATCTTGGCAAACTAGGTAGATACGACGAGGCGGCCAGCCTGTTTGAACGGTCACGGGATGTTTACTGCGAGCTTGATCAGGCACATCAAGTTGCGTATATCAACGTACTTCGAGCTGAGATGCTCGTTCTTCTCGGAAAGAATCAGGAGGCCAAGACAGAGTTGCTTGCGACGTTTCCCATTATTGAGAGGTTGAACCTAAAGAGGGAGGCGGTCGCCGCCATGGCCATACTGCGAGAGGCACTAGCTAATCGACAGGCCGATGCAGGGTCGATCCGCAGACTCCGAGACCAGCTTCGGGGCGGGAAAGGCTAATGTTCAGGCGGGGGCCGAAGGATGGAGCGCGAAAGGAAGACCGCAGGACAAACATGGTCGAGCGAGCGAGGCGAGAGCACGAAATTCGTGAAACGAAACGGAAAGAGCAAAAAGGGCCGCCTCCATTCGCATTGCGTTTTTTCTTCTGAATAGCTCGCATGCGGGAAAGCAAGCTCGCGCGATAGAATCGCCGGCTCGCGATGACCAAGAGTCCAGGGAAGAGTCTGTTTCGGAAGGTGGAGAGGGCGATCGAGGCGATCGAGAGGTCGCCGGATGTGGCCTCGACCATTGCCCAGACGGCGAGTGCGGTCATCGAGAACTTTCGGGAGGACCTAGGGGTTCGTGGGGGGAGGCTCTACGAGCGCCGGGACGGCGGGTACGAGCTCACGAAGACGTTCGGAGGCGTCCGGGAAGTGCCGGCCGGGGTCTTCGTGCCGGATGCCTATCCCCCGGTCCAGAGGCTCCTGGATGACGGAGTCGTCGTCATGGATCTGACGGCGCCCGGCGTGGATCCGGACTTCGAGCGACGGCTCGACGCGGATCGGTTCGCCGCGATCGCCGTCGGCGACGACCAGTACATCCTGTCGTTCTCCGTGGATCCGGTGGCGCCGGACGAGGACCTCATGGCGTCTCTGGGGATCCTGCGCCACGCCGTGGACCAGAAGCTTCGTCAGGAGAGGATTGCCTCGGCGCTCAACGAGGCGCGGCAGATCCAGATGTCGATCCTTCCCAAGCGCGCGCCCCGGTCGGGACCGTTCGAGATGTCGGGGTTCACGGCGCCGGCGGAGATCGTGGGAGGGGATTTCTTCGACTTCATCAGCGTGTCCGACAGGATCTGGGGAGTCGCCATCGCGGACGCGGCCGGGCACGGGCTGCCCGCGGCGCTCCAGGTGCGCGATGTCTACACGGGCCTGCGGATGGGCGTTGCCCGCGATTTCAAGATCGTCCGGACGGTCGAGAGGCTCAACCGCATCATCCACCAGTCGCGCATGACGACGAAATTCGTCTCCCTCTTCTACGGCGAGATCGAAGAGGAGGGCAACTTCATCTACGTCAACGCCGGCCACCCGCCTCCGCTGCACTTTCACGCGAAGGGCGTCACGACCCTCAAGCAGACGGGGATGGTGCTGGGACCCTCCGCCAGCGCCGCGTACAGCCGCGGCTTCCTGAACCTGGTGAAAGGGGACGCGCTTCTCCTCTATACCGACGGCATGATCGAGGCCTCGGACGGGAAGGGTCGCGAGTACGGCATCGAGCGGTTGAAGAAATCTTTCCTCGGGTTGCGGGAGAGACCCGCCGCGGAGATCGCGAGGGCCATGATCGATCGGATCGGCGAGTTCACCGGCGGAAAGCCTCCGGAGGATGACCGCACCGTTGTCGTCGTGAAGTACCTGACCGACGCCGAGGTGCGGCCCACGGACCCCGGATCGCGGACCTCCGATACCGTGCGGATCACCGATCCAGCATTGAGACCGCCTTCTTAGGTGAGAGCAGCCTAGAATACGAATCATGTCCACGGATCCCCGGGCGGAGGCGGTTGGAGTCGAGGAGGCCGCGTCGCCCGATGATCGGATTCGGTACGCCCGGATCCTCGTCGAGATCGGGGAGCTGTACGACGCGGAGATCGAGGTCGCGCACGTCCTCGACGAGCGGCCGGAAGACCTCGTTGCCCTCGACCTGCTCGCCAAGATTCGCCACATCCGCGGACAGCTCTCGGCCGCGATTGCCTGCTGGGCTCAGGTTCACGCCAAGTCCCCCTCGAACCTGACCTCCAATGTCCGTTTGAATTCGATGCTGCAGCTCGCGCGCGAGTCCGAGCGAGCGCCCGGCCAGTTTCTCGTCCTGGGTCCGTTCCAGCTCTGGAGAAAGCCCGCCGCCCATCTGGAGCTCGAGGAGATGTTCCGGCTGTTCCTGGCGCGCCGGCCCGAAGAGGCGAGGCAGAGATGCGACGAGCTCGCCAAGAAATACCGCGGCAAGGACCAGGATCTCTACAAGCTCGCTGTCCTCGCCAACGCCTGGGTCGCCGAGCTGACCGGCGACTTCGAGGAGGCTCGATCGGTCCTGGAGAACCTGGGAAACGAGCGCGGCTTCGAGACTGACGGCGATCGCATCGTGGCCCTGGCTCGCATCTACGAGCGGATCGGCTCGCGGGAGCTGCTCGAGAAAGCGGTGCAGATCTACAAGCACTTCGAGCGCAGCTTCGAAAGAGTTTCGGTCGTCGGGCACCTCGCGGCGATCTACCGGCGGCTCGGCAAGGAGTCCGAAGCCGAGGAGTACGAGCTTCGGTTCCTGAGGATCTTCCGTACCCGAATGCACAATCCGCCACTCGCCGACGTTCTGCGAATCGCGGCCCGCCGGTACATCCCGCTGGAAAAGCTCTCGAAGGTTCGCCTGGCGGACACGGACGGTCTTCCCGATCCCGAGCCGCGAGAGCGGGCCATCGGCCTTTTTCTTTCAGGCGATTCCGCGCGGGCCCGCGAGCTCCTGGCGGCCGGGACGGAAGCGATGGACCTGAAATACCGGGCGGATCTCGCCGTCCTCGAAGGGCGTCGAGAGGACGCCGCCGATCTCTACCTTCAGAGTCTCGCGGCGGATCCGGACGACATCCGGGTCGTCGAGTGGCTGCTCCAGGAGTACGCGACGTCCCGGTCGCGCCGGACGGCGAAGTACTTTCGCCAGGATCCCGTCGCGGACCGCGTGCTGGGACGACTCGATTCCATACTGCACGCGAGCCCTCTGCGCGCGAGCGTCTGGAGCCAGATGGCAGCCTTGAACAAGATCCTGGGTCGAGATGAGGAAGCGGAGCGCTGCGCGCGCCGGGCGGAGACGCTGAGGGAGGCGGCGGCGAGCGGCAAGAGCGCTGTGGGCCGGGTCCTGGCGGACTCGGTCTACCACTTCGTCGGCAGGTCGAAGGGCCTGATCCACGAGATCTGGGCGACGCGGCGTCCCGCGCAGCCCGGCCGCGGAGGCTTCCTCGAGGAGATCCTCGGCAACCTGACGCCCGACTTCCTGCAGGCCGTCCGCAACACATTCCTGTCGGTGCGCGAGTACGCGAGAGCGAAGTGGCCGATCGAGACGCGGGACATCCTCGACTACAGCTACACCTACAAGGTCACGAAGGAAGACGAGGCATCCGGCGGCCTCTCGGCCGGGCTTCCGACGGCGCTCGCGTTCCTTTCCGTGTTCCTGGACCGCCCGGTGCCGCAGGACATGGCCTCCTCGGGGATCCTCATCGCGGACTCCCACGACAACCAGGTCCTGCGAGCGATCGGCGAGCCGGAGTACAAGGTCCGCGGCGCCTACAACCGCAACCTTCAGAAGGTCATCCTGCCGGAGGCGAACCGCCGCGACCTCGAGGGAAACCCGCTCGTTCCTGACGCAATCTGCGCCGAGATCGTCCGCTACGCGGCCACGCTGGACGACGCCGTCGTCCTGACCTTCGGTCCCGACGCCTGGATGTAGGGGCGGGCCTTGCGCCCGCCCGCGCTAGTTGATCCGGACGGTCCGCGGCGTCGTAACCTGGCTCGACTCCTTGCGGATCCGGATCTCCAGGACCCCCTCCTTCATCTCGGCCCGCGGCTCGTCGCGCATCCCGCCGGGGATGTAGACGGTCCGCCGGAAGGCCCCGATCGGAGCCTCGCTCGAGTGGAGGCGGAAATCGTCGCTCCGCGGCGCCGGGCGGCTTCCGCTGACCGTCAGGATCTTCCCCTGGGCGACGACCTCGACGCTTTCGCGCGGAACGCCGGGCAAATCCAGGGAAAGGCGAATCTCCGTGTGGCTCTCCCAGACGGCCATCGAGGGCGTCCAGGAAGTCTGAGGCAGCGGACGGACCTCGCCTCCGAGCTCGCCCAAGAGCGCCAGGAGCTGGTTCAGCTGTTTCTCGACGTGCTCGGCGGGGTCTTTCTCGGCGGGGATCGGCGCGTACGGCCCCTCTCCTCGCGGCAGGGCGCGCCCGGTCAGGCTCTGGTAGAGCTGCTCGATGCGGGTGATGGTTTCCTCGATCTGGGTCGTTCCCGTGTTCGGTTCAGTGTCCGACATCTTTGAAATACTCCTTTTCGATCGCTTCCCCTTCCTCAACGGAGAAAAGGGGGGCGAGGCCCCGGAGGGCCTCACCCCGGGAGTGGCGAGCTCCTCGTTCTTCATGACCGCCCGATCTGGGGAGCTAGTAGATCGTCACCACGGGCGGAACGGGGAACTGCGCGTAGGGGAACGTCTGGGTGATCCGGGCGGTCAGGATCGGATCGGCCCAGATGGGGCGGACCACCGAGCCTTCGAGCGACTCCGGGCCGACTCCGGAGAGATACGGGCTCATCCCCTGGCCGAAGGGATTGATGCCCTGGCCGAAGGGAGAGAAGCCCGAAGAGTGCGAGAGACCGGGCGTGAATCCCTGCTGGAACGGATTCTGGACGAAGGGATTCGCCCCGGTCTGCGTAAACGGGTTCGTTCCGAATCCGGGCTGTCCGAGGCCCGACGGGATCCCGGGGTTGATCCCCGACTGCGGGTTCGAATGCGACAGCCCCTGCGTCAGCCCGTGGACTGAAAGCCGGACCTGGTTCAGCGCGTCCAGGCACTGATTGATCCGGTCGTTCAAGAGCTGAAGTTTGCGAATGTCCACCTTGGCTGTTTCCATCTGCTCTGCCTCCTTGGTTGGTAAGTTGTTGTTGGGAACTGTTGACACGCGCGTCATGCGTGAAGAACCCTATCGGCGGCACTTTCCCGGGGCAATCCGGGAAATCCCTGCATTTGGGAGCGGGGAAATCACCGAGGCAGGGGTGGTCCGTTTCTCTAAGCCTGGATGACGCCTTCGCGGATCGCGTAGCGGACGAGGCCGGCGGTGTCGTGGATCTTCAGCTTGTTCATGATCCGGGACCGGTGCGACTCGGCGGTCCGTGCGCTGACGCCGAGGAGTTTCGCGATCTGCTTGGTCGTCTTGCCCTCCGCGACGAGCTGGAGGACCTCGCGTTCCCGGCCGGTCAGGGTGTCCTTGGGCAGGGCCGTTCGGCCGAGCGACGCGTCCACGACGACGCGCGAGACACCCGGGCTCAGGTAAATCGCGCCCCGTTCCACCTCCGTGATGGCGCGGACCAGCTGGGCGGCGGCCTGGGATTTCAGGACATACCCGCTGAAGCCCGCCTCCAGCGCCGCGAGAACGTAGTGGCTCTCGGTATGGACCGTCAGGGCGATCGTGCGAACGGTTGGGTTGGCATGGATGATCGACCGGCCCGTTTCGATGCCGTTTAAGAGAGGCATGGCAAGGTCGAGGATGGCGATGTCCGGCATGAGCTCCCGGGCGAGCCGCAGGGCATCGCGCCCGTCGGAGGCCTCGCCGACGACGTCGAAGCCCTCCCGCTCGAGCAGGGCTTTGAGGCCCTGCCGGACGACGACGTGGTCGTCGGCGAGGAGAATCCGGCTGGCTATGACGGCCTCTCGAGCGGGACGGCGACCGAGATCTCGGTTCCCTGTCCGGGAATCGAACGGATCAGGACGCGGCCGCGGACGGCGTCCAGCCGCTCGCGGATCCCGAGAAGGCCGAGGCCTCTTCGCCGGCCCTCCGCGCGGAACCGGACCGTCTCGAAGCCGACGCCGTCGTCGCGGATGACGCAGCGAAGCGACCCGCGCTCCCGGGCGAGCCGGATCGTCGCGGCGCTGGCCCGCGAGTGGCGGCCGATGTTGGCGAGCGCTTCCTGGACGACGCGGTAGATCGTCGTCTCGATCGACGGGTCGAGCCGGCCCTGCGTGGAACCTTCGACACGAATCGGGATGCCGGTGCGCGAGGAGAAGCCTTCCGCGAGGAACTCGAGGGCGGGCGCGAGGCCGAGGTCGTCGAGGATCGTGGGACGAAGCTCGTGCGAGAGGCGCCGCAGCCGATCCTCCATCTCGTCGAGGTAGCCGGCGACCACCCTCAGGTGGTCCAGCCCGGACTCGGGCAGTTCCCGGGCGACCTCGGCGAGGGCAAGATGGATCGACGCCGTGACCTGCCCCGCCTCGTCGTGGAGTTGATGGGCGATCCGCTGCGCCTCTTCCTCGCGGGCGCGCAGGTAGCGCGTGGAGAGGACACGAAGGGCGTCGCGATGCTCCACGATGCGGCGATAAAGGGCGCGGTGCTGCCTTTCGCTCTCCTTCAACCGCTGCTCGACCCTCTTTCGACGTGTGATGTCGCGGACCGCGCAGAGGAGCCGTGTCGGCCGGCGGGAGGCGGCCCCGACCGGAAGAATGGCGACGGCCGTCTCGATCGGCGCCGTCCCGCGAGGCTGGAGGCGGATTTCCCATTCGCGGACTCTCGGTCGCCCCCCCTCGCGCAGGCGGGCGAGCTTCGATCGGAAGGCGGGCCGCTGGTCGGGAAGGACGAACTGCGTCAGCTGGCGGCCGAGTAGGCTCCGGCGGGGAACCCGCAGAAGGCGCGAGGCGTACTTGTTGGCTTCCCGGATGTTCCCCTCCGCGCTCGTCACGAGCAAACCGTCCGGCGCGCAATCGAAGATCTCGAAGTAGCGCCGAAAGTCCTCGTCCGGCCCCGGGCCGGAATTGGACTGGCGGAAGACGGATTGTTCGATTCTTCCACCTCCAGGAACGGTGCGACCCGACGGGCGCCGGGCCGACTCGAAGTCTGAGCCTTACTACTTAACCCGGCGCGGCGAGAAATGCAACCCGCGCGGACCCGATCTCAGGGATTTCGAAAAGATGAGGCTGTGATCGGGATCCCTTTCTCGAGAGGGGTCCAGGGCGGCAGCCCGAAGTCGCGGCGGATCGCGGAGCCGTCGAGCACGCTCCTGCGCTGCTCGCCGGGAGGAAGGGGAACGTGCTCGGCGGGCTCGCGGTAGTCCAGGGCGCCGGCGATCCTCTCGAACAGCTCGTTGACGGAAGTCTCGACGCCCGTGCCGAGGTTCCACGTCCCGGTCCTGCCGCCGGCGGCGGCGCGGGAGGCCGCCTCGACGAGATCGCCCACGAAGACGTAGTCGCGAGTCTGGTTGCCGTCGCCGCGGATCTTCGGCCGGCGGCCGTTCAAGATGTCGTCGGCGAAGATCGCCACGACACCCGCCTCGCCGGTGCCGTCCTGGCCCGGGCCGTAGACATTGGCGTATCGGAAGATCTGGGTCTGGAAGCCGTGAACCGCCTCGTAGTAGTGCAGGTATTTCTCGATCGAGAGCTTGGCGCAGCCGTACGGGGAGACGGGATTGGTGGGGTGCGATTCGGGCGCGGGCGCGCCGGCCTCCGGCTCGCCGTAGATCGCTCCGCCGGTGGAGGAGAACAGGACCCGGCGAACGCTCGCGTTCCGGCAGGCCTCGAAGAGCCGGAGAGACCCCAGGATGTTCGCGCGGGCGTCGTGGAGCGGGTCCAGGACGCTGTGCCGTAGGTCCACGTGCGCGGCGTGGTGCGAGACGAAGTCGATCTGTTCGTCGCGCAGAAGGGACTCGAGATCCGCCTCGGAGATATCGACGCGGACGAAGCGAGCCTTCGGCGGCACCTTCTCGCGGCGGCCCGAGGACAGGTCGTCCACGACGACGACGCGGTGCCCGTCGGCGAGATGCCTCTTCGCCATGTGCGAGCCGATGAAACCGGCCCCGCCCGTGACGAGGATGTTCATAATTCGCGGTTCGCATGATACCCGCACCCGACCGGAGGCTTCACTTCGATCCGGATCGTTTCGGCCTGCGGCCGGCTCCTCGAGATTTTTTTCGAAGGGACACCGTCCGCGTCGCTCGCGACCTGATCGGCGCCTGGTTCGCGAGGCGGTATCGAGGAAGCTGGTACGGCGGGCGGATCGTCGAGACCGAGGCGTACGTCGGGCCGGCCGACGCGGCGGCGCACTCCTGGAAGGGGCGGCGGACAAAGCGGGTCGAGTCGATGTACGCCGACGGCGGCACGCTCTACGTCTTCTTCGTTTACGGGATGCACCACTGCGCCAACGTCGTGACGCGGAGCCCGGGCGACCCGCAGGCCGTCCTGCTGCGAGCGGCGGAAGGCCCGGAGGGAGCCCCGGCGCGCCTGCTCGCCGGACCGGCGCGGCTCTGCGCGGCGATGGGGATCACGAAGTCGGCGAGCGGGCTCGACCTCGTGGAGGGGGGAACGTATCGCGTCTTCCTCCCGAGAAAGCGCAGGCGGAAGATCGGAGTCTCGGCGAGGATCGGAGTGGATTACGCGGGGGAGGCGGCGGGGTGGCCGCTGCGGTTCTTCGACGAGTCGTCGGAGGCGGTCTCGGTGAGGGCGCCGAGGCCTATCTCCCGCCTTTCCAGCGGATCACGCCGTCTTTCCAGAGGCGCTGGAAGATCATCATGACCTCCAGCTCCTTCATGGGCGAGATCTTCATGATCGCCTTGACGTCCCAGTGGCTGTTGATCCGGGAGAGAACGAAGCCCTCGTGGGGAGAGAACGTGCGCTCGGTCAGCTCGGTGATCGAGATCGCGAGCTCGGGGACCTTTTCTCCTGTTACGCCGTCGGTGTCGAGCCGCGAGCGGATCTCCCGTTCCGCCTCGCGCACAGCCTCGGTGGCGCGCCCGTCGAAAGGCGCGAGGTCCGACGCAACCTTGAACATCCGGTAGGCGGCCTGCGGGTCCTCCCGCAGCGACGCGCGGCCCCTCTCGAGGAAGTTCTCGACATCCAGCTCGATCGAGTCCCCGTTTCCCGCCGCCGCGACCGCCTTGCGCCGTGGGATCGCGTCCGCCAGGACCATCCACCCGTTCGTGAGGCCTTCGTAGACGAACCGCGCGACGCTGAACTCGGCGTTGTGCGTCTGGAGCGCGATCTCCTCGATCGAGCTCTGCCCGTCGATGTGGGGGACCATGAGGCGCTCGCGCTCGGCCAAATCCTCGAGGTTCACGAGGCCGGTGATCATCGGCACGACCTCGGCGTCGGGCACGCGCTGGCGAATCATCTTCCACTCGTCGTAGCGGTGGAGCCCCTCGAGGATGATGCCCGTCAGGTCGAGCGACAAGGGAACCATCTTCAGATCGGACTGCTCGCCTTCCGCGAACTCGAACGTTCCGTCCTCCCAGAGGAAGATGTCGTAGATGGATTCCTCCGCCTTGCGCCGCATCAGGCGCAGCAGGTCCGTCTCGGAGATGGCGTTGATCATCAGTAAGATCCGGCCGAGCAGGATCTTGGACTCCTCCTGGACCTCCATCGCCTTCTTCAGCTCGTCCTCGGTGATGTAGCCGTGGGAGACGAGGAACTGCCCGAGGTATTCCCGCCGGTCCGAGGAGGAGGTGAAGTTGATCCGGCCATTCTCGAAGTAGAGCCGTTTCTGGACGCCGTGCCCCTCGACGAGTAGGGTCCCCGTCTTCTGGCCGAGGGCCAGCCATTGGAGCAGCTCGGAGAGCTGCATCGTCTTCAGGTTTCCTGAGATTCCCACCTGGTCGTATTTTAGCCGGAAGGGGAAGTGGCGGAGCGGGCGAGGTCACTCCATCGGCGGGTTGTAGGCGGGAACTCCCGTGACCGCCTCGCCGATGACCAGGGTGTGGATGTCGTGGGTGCCCTCGTAGGTGTAGACGCTCTCGATGTTGGCGAGGTGGCGGAAGACCGGGTACTCGTTGACGACCCCGTTGGCCCCGAGGGTCTCCCGGGCTAGCTTCGCGCACTCCCGCGCGACCCAGACGTTGTTGCGCTTGGCCATGGAGACGTGGTGGGGCCGCATCGTTCCGGCGTCCTTCATCTTGGCCAGGCGCCACGCGAGGAGCTGCCCCTTCGTAATCTCGGTGATCATCCAGGCCAGGCGCTCCTGGACGAGCTGGTGCGACGCGATCGGCCGTTCGCGCCACTGCTTGCGGCTCTTGGCGTAGTCGAGCGCCGCCTGGTACGTCGCCATCGCGCTTCCCAGGGCGCCCCAGGCGATCCCGTAGCGCGCCTGAGTGAGGCACGAGAGCGGTCCCTTGAGCCCTTTCACCCCCGGCAGCAGGTTGGCTGCCGGGATCCGGCAGTCCTCGAACGCCAGCTGCGAGGTCACCGAGGCGCGCAGCGACATCTTTCCCTTGTGTTCGAACGTCGAGAAACCCTTCGTTCCCTTCTCGACCAGGAAGCCGTGGACGACGCCGTCGAGCTTGGCCCAGACGAGCGCGACGTCGGCGATGGAGCCGTTGGTGATCCACGCCTTGGCGCCGTTGAGAACGAAAGAGTCGCCGTCCTTGCGGGCGACGGTGCGCATCCCTGCGGGGTTCGATCCGAAGTCCGGCTCCGTCAGTCCGAAGCATCCGATGGCCTTCGCCTTCGCGAGCGCCGGGATCCAGCGGTCCTTCTGCTCCTTCGAGCCGAACGCGTGGATCGGGTACATCACGAGCGCGGACTGGACGGAGACGAAGGAGCGAAGCCCCGAGTCGCCGCGCTCGAGCTCCTGCATCACCAGGCCGTAGGCGACGTTGTCGAGGCCGGGCAGGCCGTAGTCGGACAGGGTTGCCCCGAAGAGCTGCATCTCCGCCATCTCCGGGACGAGCTCCCTGGGGAAACGCCCTTCCCAGGCCGCCTCTTCGATGACGGGAAGGACCTTCTCCTCGACCCAACCACGGACCGTGTCGCGGACGAGGCGCTCCTCTTCCGTCAGGAGCGAGTCGAATTCCAGGTAATCCACGCCTGCTGTCGTCATGAGGACGCGATGCTATCGCACGGCCGCGGGCCGTCCGGCGGCGGCTGAAATAGACTTTCGCCGCGCATGAGCGTGTTCATCGGCGGGTCGGCGTACAACATGGTGCGGGACATCGCCGACGGTTACATCATCGCCACGGAGCGCACGTTCCGCAACTTCGGAGGCAAGGAGCTCGCGGACTTTCAGCAGGAGGCCACCCGGCTCGTCCAGGAAGTCCGGGCCGACCAGCCCGCGCTGACGGACACGATGGCGATCCAGAGGCGCCAGCGCCGCCTGCAGCGCCTCATGCAGTCGTTGTCGATCGTGGGCGCGATCGTGCAGAGACGGCGGTAGATGCGGCTTTCCGCCCTCCGCCGAGAACTCGTCTCGACGCTCCGGGGATTCGCGCCGAAGGGCTGGATGCGCTCCGAGTGGGACCGCCGCGCCCGGGAGGACGCGAAACGGTTCATCGCCTGCGGCACCTCCGAGACCGACGAGGCATTCTGGGATTCCGGCCGGCGGGATCTCAACGACCGGGTCCTGCGGGACATCGAGCTCGACGCCGCGGCCCGCACGCTCGAGATCGGATGCGGGATGGGCAGAATCCTGCGGCCGATGTCGGAGCGCGTCGAGAAGGCTTTCGGCGTGGACATCTCCGCGGGGATGGTCGCCCACGCCCGCGAAGCGCTCCAGGACCGGGAAAACGTCGGCGTCTCCGTCACGGACGGGACCCTGTCGGAGTTTCCGGACGCGTCGCTCGATTTCGTCTACTCCTACATCGTCTTCCAGCACATTCCCAGCAAGAGGGCCGTCGCTCGGTACATCCGCGAGGCGGCGAGGGTCCTGAAGGGCTCGGGAGTCTTCCGCTTCCAGGTGGACGGCCGCGAGCGCCCGAACCGGGAGGTTCCCGACACGTGGCTCGGAGTCTGGTACGACGCCGGGGAACTCCGAGCGGAGCTCCGCCGCCGCCGGTTCCACGTCGCCGCGGTGTGGGGGGAGGGCACGCACTACCTCTGGATGACGGCGCGGAGAAAGGGCGGCTTCGGCCGGCCGGAATCCCAGGCGGTCCGCGTTCGGCGCCGGAGATGGAACCGCGAGGCCCTCGAGGCCGCCCTCGCGAGGATGGGGCACGACGCGTCGCAGGGCGCCCGGCGGATCCTCGCGGGACGCTGGTCTCTCCGGGAAGCGTCGGACAAGCTCCTCCGGGAGGGAAGCAACCTCGATCCGGAAACGTTCGTTCGCCGCGCCTACGAGGTCCTCCTCGCCCGGGAGGCGGACGTGCACGGCCTGGCCTTCTACTCGAAGGAGATCTCGGCCGGGATTCCCCGGTCGAACACGGTGGATTGCCTGCTCGGCTCCTCCGAGCTCGAGGACCGGCTGCGGCCGCTGGACGCCGCTTGATGCTGATGGGCCCGGCGCGGCCCCGTGAAATCGCGCTTGCCGCGCTCTTCTTCCTTTTCGCCACCGTCGTCCTGACCTGGCCGATCGCGCCCCACGTCTCCGACGGGCTGGCCGATATCTGGGACGCGAAGCTGAACGCGTGGATCCTCCACTGGGACTTTCATCAGGTCTTCCGCGATCCGCTTCACCTCTACGACGCGAATATCTTTTTTCCGGACCGCTACGTGCTGGCTTTCTCGGAGAACCTGTTCGGGGCGTCGTTCTTCGCGTTTCCGCTCTACGCGTCCGGCGCCTCGACACTCGCCGCCTACAACGTCCTCTTCCTTCTCGGAATGTTTCTCTCCGGGATGGCGGCGTGGGCGCTCGCCCGTGAGATCACAGGAGACGCGGTCGCGGCGGCCGCGGCCGGCATCGTGTACGCCTTCTGTCCCTTCCGGCTGGCTCAGATTCCACACATCCAGCACCAGTGGGGGGCCTTCCTGGCGCTCACGCTCCTTTTCCTGCTTCGATACCTCGATCGCGGGCGCGGGCGAGACCTCGCGCCCTTCGGCCTCTGCTTCGCCTGGAACGCCCTCTGCAACGTCCACTACGCGATCTTCTCGGGGCTGCTCATCGCGGTCGTCCTTGCTTACCAGGGCGTCGCGTCGGGATGGAAAGCATTCCGGCCGCGCCTGCTCGGAGTCGTGGCCGCCTGCGCGATCGCGGCGGCGGTGCTCGCTCCCTTCTTCGCGCCTTACGCGATCGCGTCGAAGCTCTACGGCGCGGAGCGCGGCTACGGGGAGATCGAGTTCTATTCGGGGACCTGGACGGCATTCCTCAATCCCGGACCGCAGAACAAGATGTATCCGTCGCTCGCGAAGAAGTTCGAGAAACCGGAAGGGGAGCTTTTCCCTGGCTTCGTGGCTATCGCCCTGGCGGTGGTGGCGCTCTCGAGACGTCGGAGAGACGGGGATGCGGACCCGTCGCCTCCGGTCTCACCACGGCGCCGGAGGCTGGCAAGCGTTCTCGACCTTCTGATAGCCGCCGGTCTCCTTTTTTGGATCGTCGCTCTCACGGGGCGCACGCGGCTGGCCGGCATTTCGATACGAGATTCCGGAAGGATCGCGGCGGTCGTAACCGTGCTCGTCGCAGTCCGGCTGGCGGCGGCGTTTCCGCGGTGGGCCGGGCGGGCGGACCTGGGAGACTTTCTTCGCCAGCTGCGCTTCGGGGCGACCGCCGGCCTCTTCCTTGCGATCGCGGCGCTCGGCGTCGTGGTCGCGCTCGGGACCCACACTCCCTACTATCGGGTGCTCGTCCAGTCTTTCGGCCCGGCGTTTCGCGCGATTCGTGCTCCCTCCCGCGGGGTCGTCCTGCTGGACCTCGCTCTGGGTGTTCTGGCGTCCCTGGCTCTGTCCGACTGGATTCGAACAAAGAGCCGCGCCGCGGGAACGGCGGTCGTGGCGGCCGCCATCGTCGTGATCGCCGCAGAGTACCGCGCCTTTCCGGTCGACGTGCAGGCGACCGACCCGGCGCCGCGGCCGGTCGATCGGTGGCTCGCGAAGGCGTCCATCGGCGGGGGAGTCGTCGAGTGGCCGCTCGGCAACTGGTTCGACCAGGACTACGAGTTCCGCTCGACGGCCCACTGGAAGCCGCTGGTGAACGGCTCTTCCGGGTACACGCCGAAGAGCTACGAGGAGCTCTCTGCGACCCTGGAGAAGAGACCGATCCCCGAGGCGGTGTGGGGGATGCTGGATCAGAAAAAGGCGAGCGTCCTCGTCTTTCATCCGGGGGTCGGAGATGGGGAGACGCCGGCGGCCTACTCGCGGGCGATCCGCGACGCGGTGGCCGCGGGCCGGCTGCGGCCGGCGCTCTCGTTCGACCATGGGAAGCACCGGGATCTCGTCTTCGGCTTCGCCGCGCACCCGGAGGCCGCGCTCGAGGCGGATCCGGAGCCCGACGCGACGCGCCGCGCATTCGAGGGGCTTGACACCTCGGGAAAGCCGCCCTTCGGTTATCTCGACGTTCCGGGCGAAGGCGCAACGGTTGCCTCGAGGTCGCGGTCGTTCGGCTGGGCCCTGGACGATTCCGGCATCGGGGAAGTGCTTTTCGCCGTCGACGGCGGCGCTTCGAGCGGCGCGTCGCTCGGTGAGACGCACGCCGGCGTGGCGGAGGCCTATCCGGGCTATCCGGGTCTCGACAGACCGGGTTTCAGTTTCTCTCTTCCGGCGCTCGCTCCAGGCCCGCACGCGCTGGTCCTGACGCTCATCGGGCGCGACGGAAGCCGGGCGACGCTCGCGAGGAACTTCTTCGTGAAGTGATGCCCTTATAATCCTCGCCCTTTATGGAAACGACGGAGATCTCCCGCATCGGGGAGAAGGCGGGCCGGTCCGCGACCGTTCGCGGCTGGCTATACAACCGGCGATCCTCCGGAAAGATCCAGTTCCTGATCGTCCGCGACGGGACAGGGTACCTCCAGGCCGTGGTCGCGAAGGCGGACGTGGATCCCGCCGTCTGGGAGGAGGCCGAAAAGGCGACCCAGGAAGCTTCGCTCGCCGTCACGGGAACGATCCGCGACGAGAAGCGGGCCCCCGGCGGCTACGAGATGAGCGCGTCGAAGGTCGAGATCCTCGGCAAGTCCGACGGCTACCCGATCTCGCCCAAGGAGCATGGCGTCGATTTCCTGATGTCCAACCGGCACCTCTGGATGCGCTCCTCCAGGCAGCACGCCGTCCTGCGCGTCCGCTCGGAGCTCGAGCAGGGGATCGCGGACTTCTTCTACGAGCGCGGCTACGTCCGTATCGACTCGCCGATCCTGACGCCGGCCGCCTGCGAGGGGACCTCGACGCTCTTCGAGACGCAGTACACCGAGGCGGAGAAGGCGTACCTGTCGCAGTCCGGTCAGCTGTACCTGGAACCCGCGGCGGCCGCGTTCGGAAAGGTCTACTGCTTCGGGCCGACGTTCCGGGCGGAGAAGTCCAAGACGCGCCGCCACCTGCGCGAGTTCTGGATGGTCGAGCCGGAGGTGGCGTTCCTGGAGATCGACGGCCTGATGGACCTCGCCGAAGAGTTCGTCTGCGTGCTGGCGGCGCGGGTGCTCGACCGCTGCAAGGAAGACCTGAAGCGCCTGGAGCGCGACACCTCGAAGCTCGAGTCCATCCAGAGGCCGTTTCCGCGCTTCAACTACCGCGACGCCGTCGAGATCCTCCGCAAGAAGGGGTTCCAGGTCTCCTTCGGCGACGACTTCGGCGGCGACGAGGAAACGGCGCTGGCCGCGGATTTCGACCGGCCGATCATGGTCACGCGCTATCCCGTCTCGATCAAGGCGTTCTACATGCAGCCGGACCCTCATGACTCCGAGGTCGTACTGGGCCTCGACATGCTCGCGCCCGAGGGCTACGGCGAGATCATCGGCGGCTCGCAGCGCATCCACGACCATGACCTGCTCCTCTCGCGGATCCGGCAGCACAACCTGCCGCTCGAGGCTTTCCAGTGGTACCTCGATCTGCGCAAGTACGGCACCTTCCCCCACGCCGGCTTCGGAATGGGACTGGAGCGCTTCGTCGCCTGGATGTGCGGCGTCCCGCACCTGCGCGAGACGATCCCCTATCCCCGGATGCTGTACCGCATTTATCCGTAGTCTTTACTTCATACCTTTACTTCTTTACAATTGCTGTATGAAGGGAACGATCTCCTCGAAGGGTCAGATCACAGTCCCGAAACGGGTCCGCGTGCGCTATGACCTGAAGCCGGGCACGGAAATCGAATTCGAGCTTCGCGATGACGGCGCCCTGCTCCGAAAGAAGAGGGGAGAGAGGCGCTCCATCTGGGAGGCCATCGGGTCGCTCAGGGGGCGCTGGCGCTGGCCCACGGGAATTCCGCACACCGTGGACGCCTACATGGATTACGTCCGGGGAGGCTCGTACGAAGAACTGACTGGCGCCCGGAAGCGAAAGCGGCGAAAAGCGTGATCACCGCGGTCGATGCCAACATCCTGATCGACCTCGGCACGGAGGACGCCGGTCGCGCAAAGCTGGCAGCCCGAGCGCTCGACGACTGCGCCTCGGCAGGCCCGCTCGTCGTTTGCGACGTCGTTCTGGCCGAGTTTGCGCGCGGTTTCCCGACCGATCTCGATCCCGCGGGATGGGTTCGAGAGCTCGGGATCGATTTCGATCCGATTCGTCAGGAGACGGCCGTCGAGGCGGGAAGAATGCAGGCGCGCTACGAGAAGAGGTCACGCCGCTCCGTGAGGAGGCCAATCGCGGATCTTCTCGTGGGAGCTCACGCCCTGCGCCAGGCCGACCGCCTCCTGACTCGGGATCGTGGCTTCTACCGCGACTACTTCAAAGGATTGGACCTCGTGGAGCCGACGGAATGAGCAAGAGTCTTCCTTCCGTCGGGATCGTTTCGCTGGGGTGCCCCAAGAATCTGGTGGATACCGAGGTGATGCTGGGCCATCTGAAGAGGGCGGGGCACGAGATCGTGCCGGACTCCCGGGCTCGCGTCGTGATGGTGAACACCTGCGGGTTCATCGATCGGGCGAAAGAGGAGTCGGTCGAAGCGATCCTCGAGCAGGTCGAGAGGAAGAAGCGCGGCGAGATCGACCGGGTCATCGTCGCAGGATGCATGGTCCAGAAGTACGGGCGGGAGCTCTCCGAGGAGATCCCGGAGGTGGACGCGTTCGTCGGGTTGGACGAGCTCGAGATGGCACCGGCCGCCGCGGCCGGGCTCCCGACGCTCCCGCGGTTCACCGAGAAGCCCCTCGCGACGCGCCTCTACGACGAGGCCGCTCCCCGGGTCCTCTCTCGGCGGCGCGGGTACGCGTACCTGAAGGTGGGCGAGGGGTGCGACAACCCCTGCACCTTCTGCACGATTCCGCAGATGCGCGGCCTTCAGAGGAGCCGCACGATCGAGTCCCTGCTGGCCGAGGCGAAGGCGCTCGAAGCGCAGGAGGTCTCCGAGCTCGTCCTGATCTCTCAGGACACGACCCGTTACGGCGAGGACCTCGGGATGAAGCGCAAGGGTCTCGCACTCCTCGTCGAAAGGCTTCTTTCCGAGACGTCGTTTCCCTGGATCCGTTTCCTCTACGCCTATCCCAAGACGCTCGACGACTCGGTTCTCGACCTGATGGCCCGCGAGCCCCGCTTCGTGCCGTACGTGGACATCCCGCTGCAGCACGTCTCCCGGCCGATCCTTTCGAAAATGAAACGCGGCGGTGACTCCGCTTCCTACCTCTCGATGCTCGAGCGGATGCGAGAGAGGGTCCCCTCGATCGCGATCCGCACGACGTTCATCGTCGGCTTTCCGGGAGAGGGCGAGGAGGAGTTCCGGGAGCTCTGCGAGTTCGTCCGCGAGGCGGAGTTCGACAACCTGGGCGCCTTCACCTACTCGCCCGAGCCGGCCTCGGCCTCGGAGCCGCTGGGCGATCCGGTCGGCGCGGAGGAGAAGGAGAGGCGCAAGGACTTCCTCCTGTCGCTCCAGCAGCCGATCGCGCGGCGCAAGAACCGGGCGCTCGTCGGACGGGAGGTCGAAGCGATCGTCGAGGGACCGTGCGAGGAGACCGAGCATCTGCTCGAGGGCCGCCTGCGCTCCCAGGCGCCGGAGATCGACGGGCGTCTCCTGATCAACGACACGGCCGATCGGGAGGTCTCTCCCGGCCAGATCGTCCGGGTCCACGTCACCGAAGCCCACGAGTACGACCTCGTCGGCTCGGTCGTCGAATGACGCTGAGGGTCGTTCGAGACCCTCTCCGCGCCTCCGACCTGCCGCGAGGCGGAATCGTCACGATCGGCAACTTCGACGGAGTCCACCTCGGCCACCGGCGGATCCTCGAGGCCGTCGCGAATCGCGCCCGGGAGGCCGGCCGGCCCTCGGTCGCGATCACCTTCGAGCCGCACCCTCTGGCCGTTCTCCGCCCGGATCACGCCCCGCGGCGGATCCAGACGCTTCGCCAGAAGGAGGAAGCGATCGAGGCGCTCGGCATCGAGACGCTCCTCGTCATCCCGTTCACGCGCGACTTCTCGCTGACCGAGCCGGAGGACTTCGTGCGCGGGTTGTTGTGCGAGAGCCTCGGCGCGTCGGAGCTGTACCTGGGAGCCCACTTCGCGTTCGGGCGCGGCAAGCGCGGCGACATCGCCCTCTTGAAGCGCATGGGCCCAGAGTGCGGCTTCACGGCCGAAGGAGTCGAGGAGGTCTTCGCCGCCGGGGAGCCGATCTCTTCGACACGGATCCGCAACGCCCTGGAGCGCGGCGACGTCGTCGACGCCAACGCGATGCTCGGGCGCGAGTACGAGCTCGACGGCATCGTGTCCAAGGGGGAGAGGGTCGGCCACAAGATCGGCTACCCGACGATCAACCTGGCCCCGGAGAACGAGTTCCACCCCGCGCTGGGCGTCTACGTGACGCGGATCGAGATCCCCTCCTTCGGCAGGAAGTTCGGCGGAGTGACGAACATCGGCCGACGGCCGACGCTCTACGAGGACTTCCGGACCGTGATCGAGACCTACGTCTTCGATTTCGCGGCCAATGTCTACGGAGAAAAGGTCCGCCTCTTCTTCCTCGAGCGCCTTCGCGAGGAACGCAAGTTCCCGTCCCTCGAAGCCTTGACCGAACAGATCGGCCGCGACATCGAGGAAGCCCGCGCGTACCTAGCTAGGCCGTCCTCCGAAAAGCCCGGCGGTACCCGGCGATAACGAGGAGCGCGAGGCCGAAGGTCCCGACGATCGTGGCGCCGGTCGGCAGGTCCCAGAGGTAGGAGAGCCAGACCCCGATCGCCGAAACGACCACTCCCATCGTCCAGCCGATCGCCAGGCGCGGCCCCAGCCGCTCGGTGAAGAGCATCGCGGTCACCGACGGGACGATCAGGAAACAGAAGACCAGGAGCACGCCGGCGATGGCGACCGAGGAGGTCACGACGAAGCCGAACGACATGTAAAACAGGAAGTCCCAGAGCCGGATGTTCACGCCCTGCCGTTCGGCCTCGGCCTCGTTCATCGAGATCATGAGGAACTTCCTGCGGAAGATGTAGTGGAAGAAGCCGACGAGGGCGTAAAGGACGCCGGTCTTGAAGAGCTCCGGCCAGGAGACCGAGAGGATGTTGCCGACGAGCATCTCCTTCAAGTGCTCGGTCTCCTGCGTCGCCTTCGACATCACCAGGATCGCGACGGCGGCGGAGACCGCGTACACGATCCCGATGACGGCCTCCTGCGGAATGCGGGTGCGGCGGTGCATCCGGGTCATCGCGAAGATCGCTGCGCCGAAGAAGGTGAACCCGAGCGAGAAGAGGTAGGCCGTCGTCGAGTGCAGGTCGAACCCGGCGAGGTAGGCGACGGTCGTCCCGAGCGCCGCGATCTGCGCGAGCGACAGGTCCACGAAGATCACGCCCCGCTCGACGACGTGGACGCCCAGGTAGGCGTGGATCCCGGTCAGGATGAGGCTGGCGACGAAGGCGGGGAACAGGATCTCGAAGATCGTCATTTCTTTCCCTTCATGGCGTCTGCGAAAGCGTTCACGTCGTGGTCGAAGAGAGAGAAGTAGTCCTTGATCTCGGGGATGCCTCCGACGGAGGGGTAGAAGACGAGGACCTTCGCGCCGGTCTGGGCCGCGATCGCGTTGGGGGTCTTCATGTCGAAGTAGGGCTCGACGATGACCACCGGGATCTTCTGCTCCTTGATCAGGTTGATGATCTCGAGCGTGTGGGAGGGAGTGGGCGGAATGCCCGGCTTGGGCTCGACGTGGCCGGCGACGACGAGCTGGAAGTGCTTGGCGAAGTTCGGCCAGGAGTCGTGGAACGTAACGACCTTCGTGCCCGCGTAGGGGGCCATCTTCGCGTCCCACTCCTTCTGCTTGTCGGCGAGCTTCGCCTCGAAAGCGGCCAGGTTCTTGTCGTACTCGGCCTTCCCCGACGGATCGAGCTCCGTGAGCTTGGCCGCGATGGCGCGCGCGATGATCCGGCCGTTGTTGGGATCGGTCCAGTAGTGCGGGTTGCCGTAGGGATGGACGTCGCCCATGGCCCGGGTGACCTGCGTCGTCGGGCGCTGGAGGATTTCGCAGCCGACGGAGGCGTCGAGGTAGCCGGGGCTGCCGGGGTGGATCTTGCCGTTGCGGCTCTGGTCGATCAGCGGCGGCAGGTATCCGATCTCCAGCTCCAGCCCGGCGGCGATCAGCAGGTCCGCGTTGGAGAGCTTGAGGACGAAGGAAGGCTTCGCGTCCACGAAGTGCGGGTCCTGGTAACCTCGGGCGAGCGCGAAGGTCTCGACACGGCTGCCGCCGACCGAGTCCGCGATCGAAGCGAAGTCCTGCAGGGTCGAGACGACCTTGACCTTCGCCCAGGCCTGCGAAGCCAGGAGTAGCGCGGCGAGAGCGATCCAGATCCTTTTCATGGGTTCACCTCTTTATCCATTTCCTTTAGAAGGGATGCGCGCCGTGGGCGCCGATCGCGAACTGGAGCTGGAAGAGCCCCTCGTTCGCCGTGATTCCCTGGGCGTACTTGCGCTGCCGGAACTCCCCGCGGAGCTGCGAGAACTCGCTTGGCCAAAACGTCAGCGTCGCCGCCCAGCCCCTGTCCCGCATATCGGCGGCTGTCGGCCGGTCGGAGAACTCGTACCGGGCCCCCGTGAACCAGCGCTTGGCGAGCTGGTAGTCGCCGGAGACGAAGAATCCTCTCGCGGTCTGTTTGCCTCCGGGCTGCTCGCGCTGGCTCCGGTAGAGCTCGCTCCGGAGGATGAACGACCGGTACGGTTTGCCTTGCAGCGGCTTCCACCGGTAGACCAGGTGGATGTTCTCGAGCGTTGTGTGGGCATCCTCGGTCGTTCCGTTGGAGCCACGGCCCCAGGTCGCGCCGAGCTCGACGTTGTGGTCGTCGCCGAAGTCCCGGTAGGCGCGGTACTGGCCGAGGTAACTCAAGTCTCCGCGGGACGGGGCGTCGAAGATGCCCTCGGTCTTTCCCCGGAAGACCTGTCCGGTCACCTCCGAAAACGTGTCGCCGGGCAGCGGGATGAGCTTCGCGAGCGAGAGCCCCGCGTCGTTCCAGCCGTCCTCGCTGCCGAGCAGGTTCTCCATGGGTAGCGGGACGTCCGCCCATGGGAGAACGTGGGCGTGGAGGGTGTTGATCTTGCCGAACTGGGCCTTGAACTTGCCGACCTTGGCCAGGAGACCGGCCGGAAGCTGCGTGAACGTGATGAAACCCTCCTCCAGCTCGATTCCGTCGTTGGAGAGAGAGATGAAGAAGTCCGCTCGGGCGTACGGGTCGACGATCGCCTGGAGAGAGATCTCCGACTCGTGGACTTCCATGGAGGGCCGATTCTCGACCGGGTTGTGCCCGGCGACCCCGATGAAGTTGCCGATGACCGCCATCGAGGGGTTGAAGTAGTTGGACGTCTGGCTCGGCGCCGCCGCGGGCGGCGGCGGCGTGGGTTGCGGAGCGGGCTCCGCGGTGCGAACCGGAGTGGGTTGCGCCGGAGGCGGCGTCGCCTCCTGGGCGAGCAGGGCCTGGCCCGCCAGCGCCAGCGCGCCCACCAGGAACGCGGGGGTTTTCCGAATCATTTCGAGCTCCTCCTGCCGGCCCGATGGCCGGCGGCTTCAGCGCTCCCGGAAGGGAGCGCCCGGGCACTCAGCCCAGGGCAGGAGGAGCGCGGCCTTCGCGCGGCTTGGCTTCGAGGCGCGCGATCGACACGGGGTCGGCGCAAGCCAGCGCGGGAGAAGCGGGGCGGGGGGCGAGGACGACCGCGTTCAACCTCGGAAGCGGCACGGCGCGGTGCGCCAGGCAGGCGAGGCAGGCGTGCGGGGTCGCCTCGGCGGAGGCCTCGGAGGCGGCCCAGTGGTTTTCGGTCGAGGCGGGAGAGCCGGAATCCGGCTCCGGGTGCAGGCCGAAGGAGCCGGTGACGACCAGGAACCCCGCGGCGAGCGCGGCGGCCCGCGCCAGCCGGGTGATTCTCGACAACTGCAACATCTTCACCGCGAACCTGCCGAACAGGAATTGTATTCCGAGGGGGACGATAATGGGTTGATGTCCGACGCTACGTTGTCCCCGGACGCTTCCGCCCTGCCCCGGGGCGAGGCTACCGACCGGCTCCGGCGCCGGATGTTCTGGCTCCTCGGGCTGACCTTCCTGCATGTCGTCGGCGAGGGGGGGCTGGCCCTGTTCGAGGCGATTCGGACGGGGAGCCTGGCCCTACTGGCCTTCGGCGTCGAGAGCGTCATCGAGGGGGGCGCGGCCATTCTCGCGGCCCGTCACCTCCACCACCTGGCGGACGAGGAGGAGGACCACGAGCGCCGGGACCAGATGCTCGCGAGGTGGATCGGGTTCTCGTTCCTTTTGCTCGCGACGTACACGCTCGTCCGCGGCGTATTCGAGATCGCGGGCGGAGAGGCGCACCAGGAGAAGAGCCTGGTCGGTCTCTTCCTGACGATCTTCGCCTCGTTCGGGATGCCCTTCATCGGGTACTTCAAGTGGAAGACGGGACGCCAGCTCGGAAGCAAAGGGCTTGCGGCCGAGGCAAAGGAGTCCATCGCCTGTTCCTTCGACTCCTGGACGACCCTGATCGCCATGGCGGGAGGCCTCCTCGGCGCACCGGGCTGGCTGGACCCCGCTATGTCTCTCCTGATGGTTCCATGGTTCCTGCGAGAAGGCCTCGCCCACGTCCGCGGAAAAGTGCACGCCCACTGAATTGCGGGTAAGATTCGTGAATCTCCTGGCGTCAACCCAGCATAGATAGAGTTGCTAACGGAGGTCTGTAGAGACATGGCTGAGAACCCCAACGTTCAGACGGTTTCCGACGCGAGCTTCGAGGCGGACATCTTGAAGAGCGACAAGCCGGTGCTGGTCGATTTCTGGGCCCCCTGGTGCGGCCCCTGCCGCTCGGTGGCCCCGATCGTGGACGACCTCGCGACGCAGTATTCCGGCAAAATCAAGGTCGCCAAGATCAACGTGGACGAGTCCTCCCAGGTCGCGATGAAGTACATGGTCACGTCGATCCCCACCTTCATCCTCTTCAAGAACGGCGAGGTCGCCGACCGTGTCCTCGGCGGCATGCCCCGCAGCGAATTCGTCAAGTTCATCGACCGTAATCTCTGATCCCCGCCGGTCGCCCCGGCCGGCCCTGACGTAACATCAGCGGGATGTCCCGCTTCCTCGTCCTCTTCGCGCGGGAGCCCGCGGCCCAGGCCCGCGAGAAGGGCTTGGCGTCTCCGGGCGCCGCGGTCCTCTTCCGCGATTTCGCGCGGGGATGGATCGAGGCGGCGCGCGAGGCGGGAGCGAAGACGATCGTGGCCGCGCCTGCGCAGGACCTGCCGGTCTGGCGGCGCGCCCTGCCGGGCGGCCTCGACATCCTCTGGAATCCCCAGATCGGCAACTCCCTCGGAGAAAGGCTCGAGGGCTCGATGCTCCGCGCCGCCGCTCTCGGAGGCCACGCGGTGGTGGTCGGCGGAGACGTGCCGCCCTGCCGGAGCGCGCTCCGAAACGCCTACGAGTCCCTCGAAGGCGGAGTGGAAGCGGCTCTCTCGCCCGCGCACGACGGCGGCGTCTCGCTTCTGGCGCTCTCGCCGCAAGACCTCGGCCTCCTGCGTTCGATCCGCCCGCGCCGGCGGACGGTCCTCCGCGACCTCCTCCGGGCCCTGCGGGCTCGTGGCCGGAGCGTCCGGGTCCTCGATCCGGCTCCCGACCTCGACGGCCCCCGCTCGGTGCGCGCGCTTCTTCGACGACTTCCCTCCGGCGACTGTCTCCGTCGCCTGCTTCGATCGCTCCTGGCCGGCGTCAGGCCGGACGAGAAACTCCGTCCCGCGTCCGTTCCGCGCAGGCTCTTCGGCTCGCCCTGCGGCCTGCGCGCCCCGCCCCTCGCCCTCCCTTCCTGATTCCGGCTCCATCGAATTCCGCTCGCGGGGCGAGCGTGGAGGCTCTCGTTGGGCGAGACCGCCGCGGCAAATTTTCCGTTCGTTCCGTCCGTATCCCTGGACACGCTGTGGTTCCAGGTCGCCGGGACGCTGTGCAATCTGAAGTGCACCCACTGCTTCATCTCCTGCTCGCCGACCAACCACAACCACGGAATGCTCACCCTGGAGCAGGTGCGGGAGCGCCTGCGCGAGGCGGCCGAGCTCGGAGTTCGCGAGTACTACTTCACGGGCGGCGAGCCTTTCCTGAATCCCGAGATGCTCCCGATCCTCGAGGCGACGCTGGCGCAGGGGCCCGCTTCGGTCCTGACGAACGGCCTGCCACTGACTCCCGAAAAGTGCGGGAAGCTGAAGGACCTCTCCGATCGGAGCGAGTACTCGCTGGAGATCCGGATCTCGATTGATGGCTACACGGAGGAGGTCAACGACCCGATCCGCGGCGCCGGGACATTCCGGAAGATCCTCGAAGGGGTCCGCAATCTCGCGGGTGCGGGATTGAATCCGGTCATCACGGTCACGGAAGCCTGCGAGGAGGCGGCGAGCCAGGAGGGGAGAGCGCGGTTCCTGGACTGGATGCGAGGAATCGGTCTCGAGAAGCCGCGCCTGAAGATCCTGTCGCTCTTCCGAATCGGCGCCGAGGAGCGGCGCCTGCGGGCCTACGAATCGTGGGAGACGCTCCGCGGCCGGAGGCTGACGGTGGAGGAGGCCGAGCGCCTGCAGTGCTCCTCCTGCCGGATGGTCACCTCCAAAGGCGTCTACGTCTGTCCGATCCTGATCGAAGAGCCGGGCGCGAAGATGGGGGAGACCCTGGCCAAGACTCTCCGTCCCTTCGAGCTGGCCTACCCCTCGTGCTTCACCTGCCACGAATACGGTGTGACGTGCCGGACCTGACCAGGCTCGCGCTCTTCGGCGGCATCTACAGCAACCACCGGTCGCTCGCGGCGGCGGTGGACGACGTCCGGCGCTGGGGCGCCGACGGGCTCTACGCGCTCGGAGACTTCGGCGCGTTCGGCCCGCATCCCGACCGCGTCTTCCCGATCCTCCTCGAGGCGAAGGCGCAGCCGATCCAGGGCAATTACGAGGAGTCGCTCTCCACGGCCGCGAGCGACTGCCACTGCGGCTACACGGACCCGCGCGACAACCACTTCGCTCAGCTCTCCTACGACTACACGTTCGAGAAGACGTCGGAGGAGTGGAAGAAGTGGATGGGGACGCTGCCCGGGAACCGCCGCCTGGAGATCGGCGGGCGGCGCGTGCTACTGGTGCACGGCTCGCCCCGGAAGATCAACGAGTTTCTCTGGGAGAGCACATCTCCGGTGGTCTTCCTGGAAAAGCTCCTGGCCGACGCGGAGGCGGACGTGCTCGTCTGCACACACACCGGCCTCCACTGGAAGAGACGGCTCCCCTCGGGCAGGCTCGTCGTCAACGCGGGCGTCCTGGGCCGGCCGGCCAACGACGGCAACACCTGCGTCTGGTACGCGAGGCTGACCTTCGGCCGCGAGGTCGAGGTCGAATTCGTCCCCGTCGTCTACGACCACGAGGCCCTCGCGCGGGAGATGGAGGAGGAGCGTCTTCCGCCCGAGTTCGTCGAGACGATCCGGACCGGCTGGTGGACGACCTGCCTCGAGATCCTTCCCGCCAAGGAAAGACAGAAAGGCAAGTACTGAAGGAGAACGCATGCCGAGCTATTACCTTTCGGAAGACCTCGCGCGGTTCGGGGAGATGTCGAAGACGAACCCGAAGCTCTTCGACCTGTTTCTCAAGTGGTACTCCGCGACCATGGAGAAGGGCGCGCTCGACGAGAAGACGAAGAAGCTGATCGCGCTGGCCGTCGCCTTCGCGATCCAGGAGCCGTACTGCATCGACTCCTACGCCTCCGCCTGCACGGACGCGGGGATCACTCCCGAGGAGATGGCCGAGGCCGTCAGCGTCGCGGCGGTCATCCGGGGAGGGGGGACGGTCGCCCACTGGGTCCAGGCGTGCAACACCATGACCCGGAAGGGCTGAGAGGACGCGGAAGCGCAGAAAGTATGCCTGGAAGGCTCCTCGTCATCGGCGCCGGCCCGATGGGCCTCTTTGCGGCGCTCGAGGGCGCCGGGCGGGGCTTCGACGTCACCGTCCTCGAAAAGAACGAAGTCGGAAGCGCGCTCCTGGCGTGGGGCCCGACGCGGTTCTTTTCGCCGCTGGGGATGAACGTTTCACCCCAGGCCCGGAAAGCGATCGAAGTTGCCCTGCCGGACGACGAAGCCCTTCTGACCGGACCGGAGATGACGGATCGAGTCTTGCGACCACTGGCTCGCTCACCGATGCTGGCGCAACGCGTGTTGACGCGTCACCGTGTCATCGGCGTCGCCCGGCTCGGAATGACACGCGGCGACTTCGCGGGACATCCGCTCCGCTCCGAGCGTCCGTTCCAGATTCTTGCGGAGACCGCGTCCGGGGAGCGGTCCTTCGAGGCGGACGTCGTCCTGGACGCCTCCGGAGTGACCGGGCGCTCGTGCTGGATGGGCGAGGGCGGGCTGCCGGCGGCTGGGGAGAGGAGGCTTTCCTTCCGCATCGTCCGGGGCTTGGGCTCGCTGGAACAGCGCTTGCTCCGGATGGCTGGCAAGACCGTGCTGGTGGTGGGTCACGGTCACTCCGCCGCCAACGCGATTCTTCGTTTGGCGGAGTTATGCGAAGAGAGTCCACAGACGCGAATCACCTGGGCGTTTCGTTCGCCTCATCGAAGGCCGTGTGCCGAAGTCCCCGGCGATCCTCTTCCCGAAAGGCAGAGGGTCGCCTCTTGTGCCAACGACCTCGCCGCGGAGCCGCCGGCCTTCCTGGCGGTCCACCGACGCGCCTGCGTCGAATCGCTGAGGGAATCGGAGACCCGTCTCGAGGTCGCCTTGAGCGGCGGCCGCGGGGGAGTGTTCGACGAAGTCGTGTCGCTGACGGGATATCGGCCGGACTTGAGCTTCCTCTCGGAGCTGGCGCTGGAGATCTCCCCGGTCACCGAGGGCTCCGCGGGCCTCGCCCGGGCACTGTCGGGAGTCACCGACTGCCTCTCGGTCCCGCGGGTCCGGCCCGAGAGCCTCGCCTCCGGGGAGCCCGGGTTCTTCCTGATCGGCGCGAAGAGCTACGGCCGGTCGCGGAACTTCCTGATCCGCACCGGTCTGGAGCAGCTCGAATCGATTTTCGATGGAATCACTCAAACCAGCCTGACCGTGTAATCTTTCGGGCGGTTTTTCCGTTCCGGAGATACTTTGCGCGGCCGGGGCGGCCGGGAAGAAGGGCCGCCAAATGGAGGTTTTCCTCCTAGATATGAGTAAGAAGAGCGTTGCCTGGATCCTCGTCGTCGTGGCCGCCGCCGTCGGCGTCTTTTTCCTCGTCGGAAGCCGCGGAAAGCCCGAGGCCAAGTACCGCACCCAGGCCGTCGACAAGGGCGACATCACCCAGACGGTGACGGCGACCGGGGCGATCTCGGCCGTCACGACCGTTCAGGTCGGAAGCCAGGTGTCCGGCATCATCGCCAAGCTTCATGCCGACTTCAACAGCCAGGTCAAGAAGGGCGACCTCTTAGCCGAGCTCGACCCGACTCCTTTTCAGGCTCAGGTCGAGCAGCAGCAGGCCAACGTAACCAAGGCCATCGTCGACGCCCGAAACGCGGAAATCGGCTTCAACCGGCAGAAGAGGCTCCTCGCCGACGGGCTTGCGGCGCAATCGGATTTCGACTCTGCGAAAGCCGCCTACGACGCGGCGAAGGCCGTCGTGGACCAGGCCAAGGCGTCTCTTTCCCAGGCTCAGACGAATCTGAAGTACACCAGGATCAGCTCTCCCATCGACGGGACCGTTGTGGCGCGCCAGTTCGACGTGGGCCAGACGGTCGCGGCTTCGTTCCAGGCGCCCACGCTCTTCACGATCGCGCAGGACCTGACGAAGATGCAGGTCTCGGCGGATGTGTCGGAGTCCGACATCGGCCGCATCCAGATCGGGGAGCCCGTTCGGTTCACCGTGGACGCTTATCCCGAGCGGCAGTTCCGCGGGAAGGTCTCGCAGATCCGGTTGAACGCCACCGTCAACCAGAACGTCGTCACGTACCCGGTCATCGTGGACGTGCCGAACCCGGATCTGCTGCTGAAGCCGACGATGACCGCGAACGTCTCGGTCGACGTCGCGACGGCGAAGGATGTCCTCAGGGTTCCCAACGCCGCGCTTCGTTGGAAGCCGGAGGTCACGACGGCCTCGGCCGAGGGAGCCGCCAAGGGGGGCGACCGGGGAGCCGGTAACGCGCGGCAGGGCGGCCCGGCCGGTGCCGGACCGGGGGCGCCGGGCGGGGCGGGAGCGGGCGCTGGAGCCCCGGCGGGCGGCGGCCCCGGCGGCGGATCCCGCGGAAGTTTCGGCGGACCTGGAGGCGGAGGCGGAAGGCCGGGCGGCGGCCAGCGACCGGGGTCTCGTCCGCAGACCGTCTATGAGACCGAGGGCCCGAAGGCCGAGCCCAAGCCGGTCGAGATCAAGACGGGCATCACCGACGGCCGCTACACCCAGATCCTCTCGGGAGACCTGAAGGCGGGCGACAACGTGATCATCGGCCTGTCGACGGCGAAGGCGAGCACGTCAACGCCGCCCGGCGCGGGTCCGGGAGGACCGCGCAGAGGGTTCTAGCGTGAGCGCTGGCGCCGACGTCATCCGAATCGAGGACCTCCACCGGGTCTACCAGATGGGCGAGGTCGAGGTTCGCGCGCTGGACGGCATCTCGCTCTCGATCGCTCCGGGAGAGTTCGTCGCCGTCATGGGCCCGTCGGGCTCGGGCAAGAGCACGTTCATGAACATCGTGGGTTGCCTGGACCGGCCGACGTCGGGGCGCTACTTCCTCGATGGGGTGGACGTCTCCAAGCTCGGCCGGGACCAGCGGGCGGAGATCCGAAACGGCAAGATCGGCTTCGTCTTCCAGTCGTTCAACCTGCTCGCGAGGACCTCGGCGCTGGAGAACGTCGAGCTGCCGCTGATCTACTCCTCCAACGGGCACAGCGCGAAAGACCGCGTGCGCAAGGCCCGGGAATGCCTCGAGACGGTCGGGCTGGCCGGGCGCGAGGACCATGTCCCCAGCCAGCTCTCCGGCGGCCAGCAGCAGCGCGTCGCCATCGCTCGCGCCCTGATCAACGAGCCCAAGCTGATGCTCGCCGACGAACCCACCGGCAACCTCGATACGAAGACCTCCGAGGAGGTCATGGCGGTGTTTCAGAAACTGAACGACGCGGGCAAGACCGTGGTCCTGATCACGCACGAGCCGGACATCGCCAAGTACGCGAAACGGATCGTCGTCTTCCGCGACGGCAAGCTTCTTGAGGACAGGCCGGTGGCCGATCGGACCCGGGCCGAAATGAAGGAGTGACGAAGTGAGAGTTCCATGCTGAAGTTCCTGACGATTCTCAAGGTCGGCATGAAGGCGATCGCTCGCAACAAGCTGCGTTCGACCTTGACCGCGCTCGGAATCATCATCGGCGTGGCCTGCGTCATTGCGATGATCGCGGTCGGCGGCGGCGCGCAAGCGGCGGTCCAGGCCCAGATCTCCTCGCTCGGCACGAACTTCCTGATGATCTTTCCGGGTGTCGCGACGCAGTCGGGAGCTCGAATCTTCACCGGCCAGTCCACGATCACCGAGGACGACGTCGCCGCCGTGAAGTCGGAGTGCCCGTCGGTGGCCTACGTCACGCCGTCGGTCCGGTCCGCGGGGCAGATCATCGGCGGCACCGGCAACTGGGGAACGTCGGTCCAGGGTGTCGGCGTCGAGTGGCCGTTCGTGCGGTCCTGGAACGTGGAAAGGGGCGCCTTCTTCGGCGACTCCGAGGTCCGTTCCGCGGCCAAGGTCGCCGTGCTCGGCTCGACCGTGGCCAACGCCCTTTTCCCCGACGGCAACGCGGTGGACCAGATGATCCGGATCAAGAACATCCCGTTCCGCGTCATCGGGGTCCTCGAGACCAAGGGCGGAAGCACAATGGGCCAGGACCAGGACGACACGGTCATCGCTCCCTACACGTCGGTGATGAAGTTGCTCAAGCGCACGACGAAGATCGACATGTTCATGGCGTCGGCGGTCTCCCGCGAGGCCGTCAATGAGGCTCAGAACGAGATCGAGGCGCTCCTCCGGCAGAGGCACCGGCTTCAGCCCGGCCAGGACTCGGACTTCATGATCCGCTCCCAGCAGGAGATCGCCCAGACGGCCGACCAGACGTCCAAGCAGATGTCGGGGCTGCTGGCCGCGATCGCGTCGATCTCGCTCCTCGTCGGGGGGATCGGGATCATGAACATCATGCTGGTCTCGGTGACCGAGCGCACGCGCGAGATCGGGATCCGGATGGCGATCGGCGCGAAGGGCAGGGACATCCTCACGCAGTTCCTGATCGAAGCGCTCTCGCTTTCCATCGCCGGCGGCGCCATCGGCATCGGCCTGGGGATCGGGACCTCGCGCTTCCTCGCCTGGAAGCAGCAGTGGCCGATCGTCCTGTCGCCGACGGCGATCGTGCTCGCGTTCGGCTTCTCCGCCGCGATCGGGATCTTCTTCGGGTTCTACCCGGCCCAGAAGGCCTCGCGGCTGGACCCGATCGAGGCCCTGCGCTACGAGTAGTTGGAGCCGGGCGGCCGGCTCGCGTACAATCCCTGCATCGGGTCCACGCAGATGGATTGGCGTTGAGCAACTCGGACTCCATGAGCGGGGAATCTCCACTCCTGAGGCAGGCGGACCCCCGGCGAAGCTTGCGCGCGCGCATCCTCTTTGGGTTCTTCCTCGCCCTGCTGATCCCCAGCCTGCTCTTCATCCTGCTTCTCTCCAGCGAGAACGGCCCGGGGAGCCCGCCGTTCTGGCGCGAGGTGCTGCTGATCCTGGGATCGCTCATCGCGGCCACGTGGCTGGCGCTGGTGCTCGTGACGCGGAGGTTCACGCGTCCGATCCAGGAACTCTTGCGAGCGGCCGAGGAGATCGGGCAGGGAAGGCCTCTCGCCCTGCCGGAACCGAAGGCCCACGACGAGCTGGGACGACTGGCGGTCGCCCTGAACCACGCCGGCCGGCGGGTCGAGAGGCGGGTCGAGACGCTCCGGCGGCTTCACTCGCTCTTGCGACAGGAATACCACGGGGCGGACCTCCCCGAGATCCTCGCGCGGTCGGCGGAGGCCATCGCGGCCTTCACGCGGGCGGAGCGGGTCTGGTTCTTCCTCCATGAAACCCAGAGCAACCGGCTCCAGGCCGCCTGGCCCGCCTGGAACCTCGGCGAGGAGACGGCGGCGAAGCTCCAGGTCACGATCGGGACGCGGTCCATCGCGAGCGACGTCTTCCGAGGCGGCGAGCTCTCGATCGTGGACGACCTGGCGAGTCTTCCTTCCTCGGACCCGGCGTTTCCGAGGTCGCTTGCCGCGACCAACGCGATCCTCTGCCCGCTGAAGACCGAGAAGGAGACGCTGGGAGTCGTCGTGGCGACCGACCGTCCGGGCGGGTTCGGACAGGAGGAGTCGGACGCGCTGACGTCCTTCGCCGACGCCGCGTCGCTGCTCCTGAGAAACGCCCGGCTCTACTCGACGCTCCAGGGGACCGTCGAGGAGCTGCGGAGGGCCAGCCGCCTGAAGGACCACTTCCTCCAGAACGTCAACCACGAGCTGCGCACGCCGCTGACCTCGATCGTCGGATGGACGGACCTGCTCGAGGACGAGCCCCTGGGCGAGGAGACCATGCGCCGGGGCCTGAAGCAGGCTCGGCAGTCGGCGCGGGTCCTGCTCGCCCTGATCGACGACCTTCTGGACCTTGCGCGGATGGACCGCGGGACCCTGTCGCTCGACCTGACGATGGTCTCGCTGTCGGACGTCGTGTCCCGGGCGATGGAGACGGTGAGGCTGATGGCGGAGAGCAAGGGAGTCGTGCTGATCCTCGCTCCGCTCCCGGAGGCCATGCCGCCGGTGCGGGCCGACCTGCTGCGTCTCCAGCAGATCGCCTGGAACCTCCTCGCCAACGCGATCAAGTTCACTCCCCGGCACGGGCGCGTCATCGTGCGGGTCGAGCGCGAGGCCCAGACCTACCTCGTCAGCGTCGAGGACGACGGCATCGGGATCCCGGAGAACGAGCTGCCGCACGTCTTCGACCGCTTCCGCCAGGCCGACGGGTCGGCCACGCGGCGGCATCCGGGAATGGGGATCGGGCTCACGCTGGCCCGTTCCTTAGTCGAGCTCCACGGCGGAACGATCCGGGCCGAGAGCGAGCCCGGGCGGGGGAGCAAGTTCACGTTCTCGGTTCCGATTCCGCAGGCGGATCGGAGAGCGCCGGAGGAGTGTCGGCAGTCGACGGTGGATTTCCGTCGCCAGTTAGCAATCGACAGCCGCGAGTCCGAGGAGGAAGGAGTCTTTCCCGAAACCGGCCGCTAACCGGCGGCGGCAGGGAGACCGGTGCCTTTGAGCAGGTCCTTGACGATCTTCGCGGTCTCTTCCTTGCCGGGGACGCAGAGGTTGGGGTCCTTCTCGGTTCCGGCGGCGAGCGCGGCCGCGTAGCCCTCGCAGTCGTATCCGCAGGCCGTGCAGTCGGTCTGCGCCATCGCCGCGTAGAGCTTCAGCTTCAGGTCGCCGCCCTTGGCCATCTCCATCCGCTTGGGAAGAGGTATGGTCTCGTCGTGGAACGCGGGAGCTTCCTTCTTTTCCTTCGGAGCCGCCTTGACGTCCTCCTCCGGGCGGCCGGTGTCGATCCACTGGCCGTAGGAGAGGCAGCTCGGGCAGACGAAGTCGAAGTCCCAGCCGACGGGGAGGAACTTCGCCGGGGTCCGGAACACGACGAGCGGCGTGAAGTCCTGCGGGCACGCGGGCGCCTCGCGCTCCTGGGCGTCGAGGACCATCGTCTTCAGGTGAGGCCTGGAGAACTCGATCTGCTTGGGCTTCTGGTCGAACCGGAACATCTCGCCCTTCGGGCAGACCATGACGACCTGCGGCTTGTAGACCCGATCCACGAAGAAGGTCCGCATCGGGACCTCGTGCTTCGGGCAGGGCGAGGGAAGGTCCTTCCAGAAGGAGGACACCAGCTTCGACTTCGCGGAGAGCGATAGCGCCATCGAGACCGATTATAAAGAAGTCGCTTCCCTTGTCATCAGTCGGCTAGGTCGACATCTCCCCCTTGTCATCCTGAGCGAAGCGAAGGATCTACTCCGGTCACCACCCGGTCCACGAAGATCCTTCGTCGCTGCGCTCCTCAGGATGACAAGGGCAGGCTCCTCAGAGCGCGACGAAGGGGTTGTGCTTCCTCTCCTCTTCGATCGTGGTTCCTGGACCGTGGCCGCAGATGACCGGCGTCGTCCCCGGAAGCGAGAAGAGCTTTCCGCGGATCGAGGCGAGGATCGCCTTCGTGTCGCCGCCCCAGAGGTCCGTCCTCCCGATCGAGCGTCGAAAGAGCGTGTCGCCGGAGAAGAGGATCTGGCTGGCGCCTTCGAGGAGGTAGCACGTCGAGCCGGGGGTGTGGCCGGGCGTGTGGATCGCACGAACGGACGAGGTGCCGAACCAGATGACTTCTCCATCCTGGACCGGCGGGCCGGGGGAGGCCGGAGGGTCCGCCGTGAGACCGAAGAAAGCGGCCTGGTCCGGCAGGGAGTCGTAGAGCGGCCGGTCGGCGGCGTGGATCCGGATCGGCGCCCCCGTCAGCTCGGCGAGCTCCGCGGTTCCGGAGATGTGGTCGAAATGCCCGTGAGTGTGAAGCAGCGCCACCGGGGTCGCTCCCATCGCCGCCACCGCGCGCGCGATTCGCTCGCCTTCGTCTCCCGGGTCGATGACCACCGCCTCCTTCGTCTCCTCGTCCACCAGGATCGAGCAGTTGCACTGGAGCGGCCCGACCGGGATCGTCTCAATTCGAGTCATCGAGACCGGCTCACGGATTGACGGCGACGACCGTATCCACGTCGTGGCGCTCTTTCAGGGCCGGAGAGGCCCAGACCTTGACCGGCGAAGACAGGTTCAACTGCACCGCCCACTCGTCGTTGTCCGTCCTCCGCCGTTCCGAGGCAAAGAGCTTGCGGCGACTCTTCGGCGTGAAGATCTCCCACCGGATGTAGCCGAAGTCCGCGGCGTCCCCTTCGATGTGAAACGCCGGGATCTTCTCGCCCGCCTCGATCGGAGCTTCGCGCACGGTCGTCGGTTGGAACCCGTTGGCGATCAGCCTCTCCTCGAACTCCGCCTTGACCGACTTCCCGCGGTAGACGAGCGAGTGCCGCCCCCGCGCCACTCCCCGCCCCAGAATCAAGTCATCGAGAGCGCCGGCAAGCTCCGCGTCCACGGCGCGATCTTAGCGCCCCGACAGGGTGACGTCGCGTAGCGCTGGGTCGAGCCGGCGAAGGTCGGCGCCTTCGGCGGTTGGAAAAACCGTGGAAGGGAATGGCAGGGCCCATCGGCGCAACGGTTCACTCTCCGGCTGTCCCGCCAGTACGAGCCACGCGGTCGTGTTTGGCTTCCAGGACCAGGTCAGCCGGACGATCTGGCCCTCGAGGTTCCAGACATCCCGCCCGAGGCGCGACCTGGCGGCCAGCCACTCGGGCCCTTCGAGATAGAAAGCAACGCAAAGCTGGGCGTACTGGTTCTCCGTGAAGATCCTTTCTGCCTTCGGGAGCTGGCGGAGAAACCGGGCCAGTGGCCGCCAGTCCGCCCGCCCTTCCCGGAAGTACAACTTCAGACCCCGACCATCGAACAGGAGAACCGCGGCAACGATCATGCCGGCGAGCACTCGTCGGTTTGCCGCCACGAGCCGGGAGGCTGCGATCGCAATCAGCGCCGGCCAGACGATGCCGGCCGGCAGGAACCGGCGGGTCCCATACCAGTGGGGATGAATGTGGCCGAGCGCTTCGATGACGGCGAGGCCTCCGATGGACCAGATGAGGAGAAACCGCAGACGTTTGGTCGTGAGCGCGATCGCAGCGCCAGCAACGAGCGCGGCCGTCCAACAGGCGGAGGCCGTTTCGAACGGATCCCCGTCGTCGTGGGCAAATGCGAAGAACGACATCGTCTGGCCTAACCGCTTCCAGTTGATCGCCTCGGCATCGACCGGAGCTGCGCGTCGCGCGGCCTCGAGGACAACCGGCCACCAGGGCAGGTACGCGGCCAAGAGGGCTGCTGAAAAAATCGGACTCCACGCGAGAAAACGACGGGCCGCCCGCCTGCGCGCGGGATCCGGGGCGAAGCAGTCTTCCACCAGCAGGCCCAGAGCGGCGATGGCCAACGTGACGGCCGCCAGATAAAGGGAGTAGAGGGTCGCCAGGCATGCGGTGAACAAGGCTGCGAGACGAAGTACGCCCGGCGATGCGAGAAACAAGTCGAGGCCGAGGACAGCAAGGCTCATCGTGAAGAGTCCGAGGGAGTAGGGTCGGAATTCCTGGGAATAACGGACGTGGAATGGCGCGAACGTGAGAAGCAGAATCGTCACGAGGCCTGCCGTCCGTCCAGCCCTTCGTGAGACCAATGCCCCGAGAACGGCGATTGTGCCGACGCCAAAGATGGCGGCCGGGAGTTTCCGAACCCAGTCTTCGGGCGCGAGAGCCTCGAGAAACCGTCCGATCAGGTAGTCGAGCGGCGGGTGGACCGCGTCGAATCGAAGCGAATTCCAGAAAAAGGCCCAGTCTCCCTGGATCCAGAAGCCCTGGAGGATCTCATCGAGGCCGTAAGAGAAATGGTCGAGCCTGTAGAGGCGGACCAAGGCCGACGCGATGAGAGCCGCTCCGCACAGGAACCGCCATCGTCTTCGGCCCTCGGATTCCACGGGAGCCGACTAGACTCTCCGAGATGTCGGCAGCTTCATCGCAGGTTATACGGTTCTCACTCGCGATCTGGGTGGGGGGAACTTTGCTCGTCGTGGTTGCGGCGCCGGTCATCTTTCGGATCGTCGAGTCGAGAGACGCGGCCGGGGAGGTTTTCGGAGAGATCCTGAGACGATTCGAAGCGATCAAGCACATCCTTTCGCTGCTGCTGGTCATCGCGATCTTCGTAGAGCTGGAGCAGACGCGCGGGTTCGCGGGGCAGTCTCGGGTTTCGGGGATCGCGGCGTTCGTCGCAGTGGCCACCAACGTCTATTTGGCGATGGTGCTGAGGCCCCGGATGAACTATTTCCGGATGAAGGTCGGCTCCTTCGATAAGGCGGCGCCCGACGACCCGTGGCGCAAGCGGTTCGACGTGCTACACAAGCGCTCCACGCGGGTTCTCGTCCTCGGCTGGATCGCGGCGGCCGTGGCCCTTGCCTTTGGTCCGTAGTTGGGGAGGGGTATGCGGCGGCGGACCCGCCGCATGTCGCGTCCCTCGGCCGCTCGCGCAGCCGACGACGCTCGGTACGCCCCTTCCCGCCTACCGGGTCTTCGCGATCACGTCCATCTCGACCATCGCGTCCTTGGGGAGCGCGGCGACGATGACCGTGGAGCGGGCGGGCCGGTGCTCTCCGAATCGGGCCGCGTAGATCGAGTTCATGGCGGGGAAGTCTTCGGCCTTGATCAGGAAGACCGTCGTCTTGACGACGTTGGAGAAGCCCAGGCCGGCCGACTTCAGGACCGCCTCGATGTTGTCGAGCACGCGTGTCGTCGCCGACTGGATTCCTCCGGAGACGAGCTCTCCCGTCGCGGGATCGAGCGGGATCTGGCCCGAAGCGAAGAGGAACCCTCCCTCGACGACCGCCTGGGAATAAGGACCGATCGCTTTGGGGGCATCGTCGGTGGCGAGGAACTTCATGACTTCTCTCCGTGCGGCTCGAGGATGCCGATGAAGGGCAGGTTCCTGTAGGCCTCGGCGTAGTCGAGCCCGTAGCCGACGACGAAGTGGTCGTCGATGGTGAAGCCGAGGTAATCCACGGGGACCTCCAGGGCTCCCGGGACCTTCTTCTTCAAGAGGGCGCAGATCTTGACGGACTTGGGGTGCCGGGTCCCGAGGATCTGGATGATCTTCTGGAGAGTTCGGCCGGTATCCACGATGTCCTCGACGATCACGACGTCCCGGCCGGCAACGTCGGTCGAGAGGTCGCGGACCAGGCGAACGTTGCCCGAGGACTTCGTCCCGGACCCGTAGGACGACACCTGCAGAAAATCGAGCGAGACCGGCGTCGTTTTGAGCTTCTTGGCCAGGTCGCAGAGGAAGAAGACCGAGCCCTTCAGGATCCCCACGAGAAGGACGGGGCGGCCCGCCTGGTCCCGGTCGATCTCGGTGGCCAGCCGCGAGATTCCATCCTCGAGCTCCCCGGCGCCGATCAGCGTTCTGCCCAGCTTCATCTCGTCTTTCTGTCCCTTCGGCGGCGCGGGCCTCTGGCCAGCCGCGTTACAATGCGAGTCCCTGCAAACATCGATGTCGGCCGAGTCTTCTGCTTTCGACTCAGACTATATCCGCCGAGCCGAACGGTTCAAGGCTCTCTCGACCTTCGAACAGTTCCTGAGCGGAATCCGCCGCGGCTTCCTTCCGACCCAGGGAGGCCTCGACTCCGACCTCGCCCAGCTTCACAACGAGGTCAAGCGCGCCCCGAGTCTCTCCCGCGAGGCGCTCGCCGCGCTCGACGCGAAGCTCGACGCCGCCGCGGCCCGCCTGCGCGCCGCCGACATTCCGATGTCGCCGTCGCTCACGCGCCTGTATTTCGAGAAGGTCCGTCCCACGGATGGAAGGATCCCGTTCTACCTCCTCCGCTTCTACCTCTGGCAGCCGGAGGCCGACGACGAGAACCTCCTGGACAAGGTGGATTACCTCGCGACCGTCGTCGCCGCCGGGACGCCCGACCCCTCCTCGGCCGGGACTCGGTCGCGCGAGGAGGCGAGGCGGATCTTCGACCGGCTGCTCGCCGACTCCTCCTGGCCGCAGATCGACGGCGAGGCCGCGCCGCAGCTCGCCCGCGCCTTCGACGAAGTCGCGGCCCAAATCGCCACCGCCCGCGAGTTCGAGGAGCTGGCGGGAGAAGGACGCATCGAGAGCCTCCGAAACTTGAAGCGCCAGCTCTCCCGGGGAGTCCGCCATCCCGAGATCCTGACGGCCGCCGCGATGTGCAACCTGACCGCGCGGGCCGTGTTCCGCAGGCTCTACGAGAAGGAGGAACGGGGCCTTCGCGAGCTCGCCCGGCGCATCGACGATCTCGAGCGGCGCCTCCCGCGACGCGAGGCCGACGAGGCGGTGCTCCTTCAGCGGTTCCGCGAGTCGCGAAACGAGCTCGAGCGCCAGGCACTCGAGGGCACGGTCCGCTGGCGCCAGCTCGTGGAGGTCCAGCGAGCCGCGGCGGACGCCCTGAAGCTCCTGACGGGCGCCGAGCCGGAGGGCGCGCCGGCTGCCGCCATGGCGGACCTTGGCGAGGTGCCGCTCGACGAAACCCGCGACGCTTTCTGGGGCCCCTGCCTGAAGCGGATCCTCTCCGCCGTCGAGTCCGGCGACCCGGTGAAGTCCGTCCAGGGCTGGAGGGCTCTCGAGGAGTGCAGGCTCGACGACTGGGAGACGGAGGCAGCCCGCCGGGCGATCGCCCGCAAGACCCTGACGCGGCCGGAGCGGATCGTTCTCTTCGCCGCCGCGCTTCGGGTCAAGGCCGAAGCGGAAATGGACGCGGCGCGGAAGAGCCCCGTCGGCGGCGTCCCGCCGGACCTGATGCGCGAAGCGCGGGCGACCCTGAGCCACGCCTCGGAGCTCGACCGGACGTTCGCCGGTTTCGCGGTCATCCAGGGCGACGACGCCTCGGAAGAGGTGCGGCGGTGGACACGCACGCGCCTGCGCCTCCTGCACGCGACGTCCGGGCTCTGGCTGGCGCTGGACAGCCGATAGCGTCCTCTTCCGGCGCGGACGCGCCGGTCTGGCATACTTCGCCGCGAAGTGGCCGAAGAGAAAGACACCGCGGCGCCCTCCGATTCGGATCTCGTCCAGAACCGGCTCCACAACCTCGAGAAGATCGGGAAGATCGCCGAGACATATCCCTTCTCGTTTCCGGTCACCGAGACCGTGTCGGAGATCGACCGCCGGTACCAGAACCTGTCCGGGGAGGAATTGGAGAAGCTGGCCCGGTCCGCGAGGACCGCCGGCCGGGTCCTGGCCCAGCGCACGCAGGGCAAGGCCGGCTTCCTGGACCTCTCGGACGGGACCACGCGGCTGCAGGTCTACGTCCGCCGGGACGCGGTCGGCGAGGAAGGGTGGGAGATCTACCGGGCGCTCGACCTGGGCGACTGGATCGGCGTCGAAGGGGAGATCTTTCGCACGCGCACCGGCCAGCTCTCCGTCAAGACGAAGAGCGTCTCCTTCCTCGCCAAGTGCCTCCGTCCTCTCCCGGAAAAGTGGCACGGCTTGAAAGACATCGAGCGCCGCTACCGCGAGAGGCACCTCGACCTCGCGGTCAACCCGGAGTCCCGCGCCGTGTTCGAGAAGCGCGCCTCGGTCATCCGTTTCCTGCGCCGGTTCCTCGAGGAGCGCGGGTACCTCGAGGTCGAGACGCCGATGATGCAGCCGATCCCGGGAGGAGCTCTCGCCCGCCCGTTCGTCACGCACCACAACGCGCTCGACCTGGAGCTCTACCTCCGGATCGCCCCGGAGCTGTACTTGAAGCGCCTCGTCGTCGGCGGGATCCCTCGCGTCTACGAGATCAACCGCAACTTCCGCAACGAGGGGATCTCCACGCAGCACAACCCCGAGTTCACGATGCTCGAGTTCTACCAGGCGTACTCCCGCGCCGACGACCTGATGAGCCTGACCGAGGAGATGCTCGCGGGCGCCGCGCGCGAGGTCACCGGCGGGACGAAGACTCCATGGGGAGACGTCGAGATCTCCTGGGAGCCGCCGTACCGCCGCGTGACGATGAGGCAGGCCGTCCTCGACGCGACCGCGGGAGACCCGCGCGGACCGGTGACGCCGGAAGAGCTGGCTGACGCCGGCCGATTGCTGGCAGCCGCCCGCCGCTACGGCGTCGAGAAGCCGGAGCGGTTCGCCGGAAAGAAGGGCAAGCTCCTGGCGGAGCTCTTCGAGGCGGTCGCGGAGGCGCGGTTCGTTCAGCCGACCTTCCTCCACGAGTTCCCGACGGAGATCTCGCCGCTTTCCAAGCAGGACCCGACGAACCCGGAGTGGGTGGACCGCTTCGAGCTCTACGCCGCGGGAATGGAGATCGCCAACGGGTTCTCGGAATTGAACGATCCGGCCGAGCAGGAAGTGCGCTTCCGCAACCAGGTCAAAGACCGCGAGATGGGAGATCTCGAGGCGCCGCCGTACGACGCCGACTACGTCGAGGCCCTGGCCTGCGGGATGCCGCCGACGGCCGGTGAAGGCGTCGGGATCGACCGCCTGACGATGCTCCTGACCGACAGGCACTCGATCCGCGACGTGATCCTTTTTCCTTTGTTGAGACCGAGACCGTAAGCCGTGAACCGTGAGCCGTAAGCCGAGTCACCCGAAGCCTTCGCACCGCGGCTCACGGCTGACGGCTAACGGCTCACGGGCGACATGAGATACGAAGTCTCCGTCGCCCTGCGGTACCTGGCGGCTTCCCGCAAGCGGGCGCACGTCGCGCTGATCTCGACGATCTCGATCGCGGGGCTCGCCGTCGGAGTCGCGGCGCTCATCATCTCGCTGGCGCTGCTCTCGGGGTTCCAGGATCGGATCCGTGCGCAGATGGCCTCGCGCACGCCGCACGTCGTCGTGTCGCCGGCGCGGGGAGACCGGCTGGCCGACGACGGGCTGGTGCGGCGGGCTCTCTCCTCCACGCCCGGCGTCCTCTCCGTCGATCCGGTCATCGAGGGACGCGGCTGGCTCACCGACGGCTCCGGCCGGTCCATCACTCCCGCTCGTTACCGCAACGCCTCTGCGGGGCTGGCGCGGCTCGAGGGAGACGAGTACCCGTCGGCGCGGCTCTCGACCGCCGCCGCGGCGCGGCTCGGCGCCGGGCACGGCAGCCTCGTGCGCCTTCTCTCCTCGAGGACGCGGCTCTCGCCGGTCGGGCCGATCCCGGTCGCGGTGATGCTGAAGGTGGTCGAGGTCCGGCAGATCAGCGCGCTCGAAAAACCGCCGGACGTCGAGATCCCGGAGGCGACGGCGAGGCTCCTCGCCGGGATCCCCTCCGGCGCGCAGGCCTACGAAGCGAAGATCGCGGTTCCGGAAGAAGCCGACGCGGCGGCCGCCGCAGTGACGCGGGCGCTCCCCGGCGCCTACCAGGTCAAGACCTGGCGCCAGTTGAACGCGCCGCTCTCCTTCGCCCTGAGGCTGGAGAAGTCGGTCATCTTCGCGACGGTGGCCCTCGTCATCCTCGTCGCCGCGCTGAACGTCGTGTCGAATATCGCGCTCCTCGTCGTCGAGAAGAAGCGCGATTTGGGAGTCCTCCTCTCGCTCGGAGCCGAGCCGTCGTCTCTCGGGCGGATCTACCTGACGCTCGGGGCGATCATCGGCGCGATCGGAACGGGCCTCGGCGTGATCATCGGCGTGGGCTCCTCCTCGCTCCTGGAGCGCTTCCGGCTGGTCCCGCTGCCCGCCGACGTGTACCTCCTCTCCCACGTCCCCTTTGCCGTGCACCCGCGAGAGGTTCTCCTCGTCACGCTCTTCGCGCTCGCCACGGCCGTCGGCGCGGCCGTCCTGCCGGCGCGCGCCGCCGCCCGCATCGCCCCGGGAGAAGCCATCCGACTCTCGTGATGCTCGCCGTCAAAGCGGAACATCTCTCCAAGACGTACTCGAGCGAGGGCGTACCGGTCACCGTCTTTTCGGATCTCTCCTTCGAGCTCGAGGAGAAGCAATTCGCGGCCGTCATGGGACCGTCCGGCGTGGGCAAGTCCACGCTGCTCCACCTGCTCGGCGGGATCGACTCGGCGGACCAGGGACGCGTCGAGATCTTCGGCGAGGAGCTCGCGCGCCTGGCGCCGAAAGAGCGCGCTCGGTTCCGCAACGCGAGGATCGGGTTCGTCTTCCAGTTTCACCATCTGCTGCCGGAGTTCTCCGCCGAGGAGAACGTGGCCTTCCCCCACCGCATCGCGGGGCTCGCGTCGGGAGAGGCGCGCCGCCGCGCGGCGGAGCTTCTCGAGCGCGTCGGGCTCGGCGAAAGGCGGGAGCACCGTCCCCGGGCGCTCTCGGGAGGGGAGCAGCAGCGCGTCGCGATCGCCCGCGCGCTCGCCCGGGGGCCGAGTCTCCTCCTCGCCGACGAGCCGACCGGGAATTTGGACGCGGACTCCGCCGCTTCTGTCTTTTCTCTGCTCGAAGAGCTTCACCGGGAGCGCGGAATGACGACTGTTCTCGTCACGCACAATCCCGATCTCGCGAGTCGCTGTGATACCATTTATACGATGTCCCGGGAAGGAATTTCACCGTCAGCTGGTTCTCCCGGCCGGGAGTAACGACGTCATCATGATCCGGTCGCGAGACGCCCGCGATGTTTGAGAAGTACAACGAGAAGGCGCGCCGGGCGCTCTTCTTCGCGCGCTACGAGGCCTCCAAGCTCGGCTCCAAGGTGATCGAGTCCGAGCACCTGCTGCTCGGAATCCTTCGCGAGGGCGAGGACATCATCAAGGAGATCTTCTCCCGCTTCAACGTCAAGCCGGAGGAGGTGCGCCGGGAGATCGAGGGAGACCGCATCTTCGTCGAGCGGATCTCCTCGACGGCGGAGCTGCCGCTCTCCGAGGAGTCCAAGAAGATCCTGGCCTACGCCTCCCACGAGGCGGAGTCCATGATGCACCCGTACGTCGGGACCGAGCACCTGCTGATCGGGCTGCTGCGGGTGGACGGGTGCGTGGCCGGGCGGCTGCTCGCGGCGCGGGGCTTCAACCTCTACGGCGTTCGCGAGGAGACGATCTCGCTCATCAAGGAGCGCGAGGTCTCCAAGCAGAAGAAGGAGCTTCCGTTCCTCGCCGAGTACAGCCGCGACCTGACGCAGCTCGCCGTGACCGGCGTCTTCGACCCGCTGATCGGCCGCGAGAAGGAAGTCGAGCGGATCATCCAGATCCTGTCCCGCCGGACCAAGAACAACCCGATCCTGCTGGGCGAGCCGGGCGTGGGCAAGACGGCGATCGTGGAAGGACTCGCCACGCGCATCGTCGAGGGAGCCGTCCCGATTTTCCTGGCGCAGAAGAAAATCCTGGCGCTCGACCTCTCGCTCATCGTCGCGGGCACGAAGTACCGCGGCCAGTTCGAGGAGCGACTGAAAGGGATCATCCGGGAGCTGCGCGAGAACCCGGACCTGATCATCTTCATCGACGAGATCCACTCCTTGATCGGCGCCGGGTCGGCCGAGGGCTCGCTCGACGCCGCCAACATCCTCAAGCCCGCGCTTTCCCGCGGAGAAGTCTCGTGCATCGGCGCGACGACTCTCAAGGAGTACCGCCGCTACATCGAGAAGGACCGCAGCCTCCTTCGCCGCTTCCAGGCGATCCAGGTGACCGCTCCCTCCGAGACCGAGACCTTCGAGATCCTCGAGGGCGTCAAGGACCGCTACGAGCAGTTCCACAAGGTCCGATACCTGCCCGAGGCGATCAAGACCGCGGTCTATCAGTCCAACCGCTACATCACCGACCGCTTCTTCCCGGACAAAGCGATTGACCTTCTCGACGAGGCGGGCGCCAAGGTGAAATTGAAGAGGGTCGCCGACACCCAGAACCTGCGCAAGCTCGAGATCGAGACGCGCCAGATCGTCAAGGAGATGAAGAAGGCGATCTCGGACAAAGACTTCGAGAAGGCCGTGTTCCTGCGCGAGCGGGAGATCGAGCTGAAGGAAGAGATAGAGAGGACGAAGGCCCAGACGGCCGAGAGGAGCGACGCGACCCAGGAGGTCACGCGGCGCGACATCGAGGAGATCATCTCGTCCTGGACGGGGATCCCGGTGGCCTCGCTCGAGATGGAGGAGGCCGAGAAGCTGCTCCACATGGAGGATGCGCTCCGCCGCCGCATCGTGGGCCAGGACGCGGCGATCGTGGGCGTCTCGAAGGCGATCCGGCGGTCGCGCCTGGGCGTCAAC
>DATFQY010000094.1:0-8031 GCA_035263845.1 Thermoanaerobaculia bacterium
GGAAACTATTCGTCGGTCTTGGAGTTATCGTCAGAACCTGTCTCGTCGGACCGGGTTCGAGTCCCACGCGGCCCACCAAAATTCCCCAACAAATTGAAAACCGCTTCCGGGCGACTCCGAGGGGTCAATGCTTGAAGCCTGGCTGTCCTCGGCCAAGTGCGGTCGGACTGGCGCCGCAAGGCTGGGAGATGATTGCCGGAACTCCAAAGGAGGTTCTTATGACGTTCTCGCGGCTCCGCCGTCGTGCTTTCGTGCTTCTAACTGTCGCCCTGCTCGCGCTTTTCGCCGGGCTTACTCATGGGCTTCTGGGCGTCTGTGGTCCGTTTACCGACACGCCTTCTGACCCGTTTTGCGTCTTCATCCTGGAGGTCTTCTATATGGGGATCACGACCGGGACGACGCCGACGACCTATGACCCGACGGGAAACGTCAACCGGACACAGATGGCAGCGTTTCTGTCGCGTACGGTGGATCGAACCCTGCAGCGCGGCAGCCGCCGGGCTGTCCTGGACCAGTTCTGGACGCCGCAGAACTCCGGAATCCTCGGAGTGACGCCGGTCGGCGGCGGTCCCCAACTCGTCCGATCCGACGGGTTGGACGTTTGGGTGGCGAACATCGGCGGCACGGTATCTCGTGTGCGGGCTGGCGACGGCAGGCTGCTCGAGACCTGGACCGGAGCAGCCTCAGCCAGCGGGACCGTCATCGCCATGGGGCTCGTCTTGGTCACCGGGCAGACCTCTCCCGGCAGACTCTACGCGATCAATCCGACCCAGGCGGCCGGGTCGGTGACCACGGTCGCAAGCACCCTCGGGAACAACGCCGGCGCGATCGCGTTCGATGGAGCACGGTTCTGGGTGGCGGACTTCCCGAACGCCATTTCCATCATCACGCCCGGTTCGCTGCCCTGGACCGTCACGACGGTGACGACGGGTTTCATCGGGCCGGTAGGCGCCCTGTACGACGGAGCGAACGTCTGGATGACAGACCAGGGCGCCGGGACTCTTCTGAAGCTCGACGGCTCGGGGGCGATCATTCAGACGGTGTCGACCGGCTCCTTTCCGCAGCATCCGGTTTTCGACGGTACAAACATCTGGGTGCCCAATTCCGTTTCCGGCTCCGTCGCTGTCGTTCGCGACTCGAGCGGAGCGGTTCTGACGACCCTTACGGGCAACGGATTGGTTCACCCGCATTCGGCCGCTTTCGACGGGCAACGCGTCCTGGTGACGAACTATGACGGCAACAGCGTCTCTCTCTGGAAAGCCGCGGACTTGAGTCCTCTCGGATCCATCTCGACCGGCGCGGCGACAACTCCGCTCGGCGCCTGCAGCGACGGGGTCAACTTCTGGATCACCCTGTTCGGCTCGGCCGAACTCGCGCGGTTCTGAAGTTGTCCGGCTAGACCGCAGTGTCCGTGTTTTGCTCGTGAACGGGTGCGGACGGGACCCGACTCCTGCGGGTCGCCAGGAGGCGACTCCCGGCATCCACTTGAAAACCGCTGTGCCGAGGCATCAAACCTGTCTCCCCAGGTTGGGTTCGAGTCCCACGCGGCCCACCATTCTCCCACCGCTCGTCACCGCGAGCCCGGTAGCAAAGCACTTGCCCAAAGCGACGACGGCGCAATATGCTTTGCACCGCAAAGTAGGCGAAATCGGTGAGATCTAGACGAATCGGGCTCGTTGTCATCGGATTGCTGGCTCTGGCCACGAGTACTGTCGTCCTTGTCAGGCGCTTCGGGTCGGCTACGGTGGCGCCTCCGGCGGCCGGGACACGCACAACGCAGGCTGTTGGAAGCGTTGGATACGAGATCGTTGGCGAGTATCCGCACGACCCGGACGCGTACACACAGGGCCTGATCTACCTCAACGGCTTCCTCTACGAAAGCACCGGTATCACCGGGAGATCGTCGGTGCGAAAGGTTCGCCTGGAGACCGGCGAGGTCATTCAACAGCGCGCCGTGAATCCCCGCGACTTCGGCGAAGGCCTGACCGAGTGGCGCGGCAGGCTGGTCCAGCTGACTCCAAGAAGGAGGGGAAGTGCGCCGATATGGCACCTGCGTAAGTTCTTTGAGGACGCCAGACGGCACTTTGGAGACAACGTCGGCGTCACCTACGACACGGCGTCTCTCGAGCCACGGTCGACGTTCCTGTACCCAGGCGACGGATGGGGTCTCACTCATGACGATCACCGCCTTATCATGGGGGATGGTTCCTCGAGACTGCGATACCTGGACCCCGAGACTTTTGTCGAGTCGGGCCGTTTCGAAGTGGTCGACGGCGACAAGCGTGTCGGGAATCTGAACGAGCTCGAGTTCGTCGAAGGAAGGATTTACGCCAACGTTCTGCCGCAGGACCGAATCGCGATCATTCGACCGGATACCGGCCAGGTCACAGGCTGGATAGATCTCGCAGAACTGAAATTGCGCATGCCGCCGCTTCCCACGGAGCCTCTGCATCCCGTCCTGAACGGCGTTGCCTACGATGCTGCCGGCCGCAGGCTCTTTGTGACCGGAAAGCTCTGGTCGAAAGTCTTTGAAATCCGCGTGAGGCTGCAGTGACTATGAAATGGTTTCGGCCTTTGATTTACGCCCTGGCCGCCTTCGTACTCTACCGAGGTTGGCCGGGTCGTCATCTTCTCTGGTGGGGTCTGCTCGCCTCGACGATCCTCATGTCGTGGACACACGCGATCTTGAGCGGCGCGATGAAAAGCCGGCGTTCCGTTGACCTCGCGGTTGCCGTCAACCCGCGTCTGGAAGCGCCCAAATCCGGTCATGGATCGACGCAAGCGGTTCGCTTTTGGCTTCAGGTGAACGTGCTCATCAGTGTGATTGCTCTGGCGCTTTCCATTTGGGCGATCGTGTCTCGTTGAAGGTTCCCGAGCCGAGCAATCCCGGTCTCCGGGTCGAATCAGAATCTCGCGAGCTGGGCCGCAGTCGAGCTCGTCAGTGAACGGTGAGGCTGCCTCGAATCAAGTCGTTCAGCTTCACGTTCACACGCTCGCAGTCCGGCGGCCTGGTGGAGATTTCGATCCCGATCTGGTCGGGGGTCGTCAGGTTGTCCACGACCAGGACCTCGAAGAACTGCCCGACGAGTGTGGGATCGCTCGATTTTGTGATTATTCCACCGAACGCGGCGGTGTTGTCGTTCACCAGAAAGTAACAGGTCACGTTGCCGTGGTAGCTCACGTCTGCAGACTTCTTGGAACCGTTCTGAGCGACCTGGAGGCTACCGAAGACATTGTTCAAGGCATCGATGCCAGCCTTGAAAGAGACGCTCACGGTGACGTTCACCTGGTTCACGGTGTCGCTGTAAGCGCCCTTTCCGGTTGCCTCGGAGACAGTGACTGCATTGGCGACCCCGGCGAATAGACCGAGTCCGACGATGGCAAGGGCCAAGAATCGTTTCATTTCCCTTTTCCTCCTTTCACTCCTCATCCCATTGGCGCGAACTTGCCCCACGGTTGGGCGTTATCCCTTGTCGGGGACGAGATTCGTGCAATTCCTGCGCCCGATTTCGCTCAGCTCAAAGCGCGAGGCCGGCGGCGCAGGGCGTCCAGGGACTCAGTCCCCGGAGCCGCCCTTCTCAGAATCTCGCGAGCTGGGCCGCGCCCTCCAGGGTGATCCAGAAGTTCACTCCGTCGCTCGCCGCGCCGAAGGGAGAGTTGCCCGTGCCTGTCGAGAACACGCCGATGGGAGTCAAGTCCGCCGCCTTCCACAGTGAGACGCTGGCCCCAACGGTGTTGGTGATCAGGACGCGCTGCCCGTCGAACGCCGCCGTCTTCGGCCCATTCAAACCGTTGCCGGTCAACGTCTGGAGGATCGCTCCGGTCGAGACGCGGACAACGGAAACGGAGTCGGACGAATTGGGCACCCAGATGTTCCCTCCGTCGAAGACCGAATGGAAGGGATTCACGCCGACGGTCACGGTCTGGAGAATCGCCCCGGAAGAGTTGAGCTTGAAGAGTGCATTCGCGATTTCGTCGGTGACCCAGATGTTGGCCCCGTCGTAGAGAATTCCGTTCGGAGAGCTGAACCCGGTCGTGACGGTCGTGACGGTCCACGGGGCCGTTGACGTCGGCGTGACGATCGAGACCGAGTTTCCGACGCTGTTGGCCGTCCAGATGCGCGAGCCGTCGAAAGTGATGCCGATCGGCTGACTCCCGAGATTGCTTGCGACCGTGGTCACCGCGCCTGCCGTCTGGCTCGGGTCGATCTGGTAGAGGCTGCCGTTGGGAGCGGTGTTCCCGCCAACGATGATACGCCCCATGGCTGCGATCACTCCGGAAGCATTGACCGCCCCGCTCCAGGTCTCCAGGAGCCGCCCGTCGCTGCCGCGGACCCGTGACACCGTGGAGGCAAAGAGATTCGACACCCAGACGTCCGCTCCATCACACGCTACGAAAGTCGGCGCGGTGCCGACGGTCGTCAAGCCCAGTACCGTGGCATTCTGCGTGGTCCAGAACTGGTCCAGCGCTGCGCGGCGGCTCCCTCTCTTCAGTACTCCGTCCACCGTTCGCGAGAGGAACGCGGCCATCTGCAGTCGGCTGACGTTGCTCGTCGGGTCATAAGTCGTCGCCGATGTCCCGGTCGTGATCCCGAGATAGAAGATCTCGAGAACGAACGGACAGAACACGTCCGCCGCCACGTCGGTGAACGGGCCGCAAAGGCCCAGGAGCATTTGCGCAAAACCGGCGAAGACGGCGAGTAGCGCGACCGGGAGAAGCCCGGAAGCACGAAGGCGGAAGCGTGAGGACCGCATCGGATCTCCTCGGCCAGTTACGAACGTTGCGGGAAACCTCGGTTCAATCTACCAAGGAATCCACCGGCGGCCAAGTTGAGTGCAAGGCCCAGGACGGGTCGGTCTTTTCAGCCCGCGTCGTTTCGCTGCGTGCCACGACTTAATTCGCGGATTTCCATCTCACCTTCGGCAAGCCTAGGGATCGATGGGAATGGCGATCGGAGTTGCCGCGTCGCCAACCAAGAGGATTTGAAATCCGTCGCACTCAAACGATTCGACAACATCAAGAGGCCCTTGCGGATACCGAACGTCGGTAAGAGCCTTCACTGTTAATGGCCGGGGAGCCCCCGGGGTAACAATGACGAACCGTTGGATATAGATGGTCTCCAGGAGCGTGCATGGCAGGAGTGGGGTGCCCGGGAAATATCCCCAATCCAGCGTAGCGACGGCGAAGGTCACCCCGGGTATCACAGGCACAGTCGTCGTTGACTCACTGGCCAGCATCATGCCACTCGATGACGCGATCGTGGCCACGACCAGGCAGACACGTATCCAGAACTTCTTCGATTCTCCGGGATCAGTCTTCATGGCGGGTACCTCCAGTTCGGCGAGTCTAAACCCGCCGCTCTGACGAGCAGAACGCGTGAGGGCGGGTCTGGCCGCGATAGACTCGAAAGCGAGAGAGCCGGACGTCGAATGGCGGGACTGCGGGTTCTGATCGCTGAGGACCATGTACTGGTGAGGGCGGGGTTGCGCAAGCTCCTGGAGAGCCTCCAGGGTGTGGAGGTGGTCGGAGAGGCCGGGGACGGGAGGGATGCGCTGGCGCAGACGGCAGCGAAGAAGCCGGATGTCGCCCTGCTCGACATCGCGATGCCGGGTTTGAACGGACTCGACACGGCGGAGCGGATCGTGGCGGAGCAGCCCGGGACGAAGGTCATCCTCCTCTCGATGCACGCCAATGAGGAGTACGTCCTCCAGGCGCTGCGAGCGGGAGTCGCGGGGTACATCCTGAAGGACTCGGCGCTCACGGAGCTGGAGCTGGCGATCCAGTCGGTCCGGCGGGGCGATACCTATCTCTCCCCCGCCGTCTCCCGCCACATCGGCGAATACGTCCGCAGAACGGGCGAAGCGACCCCCCGGGAGAGCCTGACGCAGCGCCAGCGGGAGATCCTGCAGCTGATCGCCGAGGGCAAGTCCACGAAAAGGATCGCGGGAATGCTCGGCGTCAGCGTGAAGACCGTCGAGACCCACCGCTCCCAGCTCATGAACAAGCTCGACATCCACGACATCGCGGGGCTCGTCCGGTACGCCATCCGGATCGGGCTGGTCACCTCCGAAAGCTAGGCCCCCCTCCCGGTTCGGGGTTTTCCCCGGGCCCAACTTCCGAATCCCCTGATTGTCCGCCCCGGCGCCCTGGGAGAACCTGCGCCCGTGGACGACACGGAGACCAACATGGAAGACCTCGGCAACGGGTTGCCGGAGGCGCGAGCCGTCGAACCGGTCCGCATCCTCCTGGTGGACGACAACGACGACTATCGCAGGCAGGCGGCGAGGTACCTCGTCGAGTTCGACTGCTGCCGGGTGGGCGGGTTCGCGGCCTCGGGGCGCGAGGCGGTCCTGCTGGCGAAGCAGCAGCGCTTCGACCTCGTCCTGATGGACCTCGCGATGCCGGAAATGGGCGGTTTCGAGGCCACGCTTCGAATCAAGCAGCAGCCGAACGCCCCCCGGGTCGTCATCGTCTCGCTGGGCCGGGGCGAGGCCTACCGGATCGCCTCGGAGGCGGCCAAAGCCGATGGGTTCCTCTCCAAGGCGGACTTCGCGAATGAGATCGGTCCCCTGCTCGAGCGTCTCTTTCCGGAGCAGTGCGGCCGGGAGGTCGGGGTACCGTGACGGGGTCGAAGGACCCGCAGGAGCAGAAGATGGAGGCACTCGGGATCCTTGCCGCCGGCGTCGCGCACGACTTCAACAACCTGGTCACGGCCATCCTCGGGTACACGGACATCCTGACCGTGCGCCTCCCGCCAGAAAGCGACCTTCACGAGGAGGTCTCGCAGATCCGCAAGGCCACGGAGTCGGCCGCCTCGCTGACCCGCCAGCTCATGGCGTTCGCGCGAAGACAGAAGCTCGAGCCGGAGATCCTCGACTTAAACGAGGTCGTCTTCAACCTCCGCAAGATCGTGCAGCGCCTCGTCGGCGAGACGATCGACGTGCACACGCTCCTCGACGGGACGATCGGCGCCGTCCGGGCGGACGCCGGCCAGATCGAGCAGGTCATCCTGAACCTCGCCGTCAACGCGCGGGACGCCATGCCCGTGGGCGGGACCCTCACGATCGAGACGTGCGAGGCGTACCTGGAAGGTCCATGCGTGCTGCTCTGCGTCACCGACACCGGCACCGGGATGGACACGGAAACCAAAGCCCGCGTGTTCGAGCCGTTCTTCACGACCAAGAAGAACGGGAAGGGCACCGGCCTGGGTCTGGCGACGGTTTATGGGATCGTCGAGCAGAGCGGCGGCCGCATCGTCGTGCAGAGCGATGTCGGACTCGGCACGACCTTCGAGGTGTACCTCCCCCGCGTGATGGAATCCCCCCGGCCGAGCTAGCTTCTCTCAGCCGCCCCGAGAGACGACCCCGGACACTTTCTTCAGGTCTCTGACGAAGGCCTTCGTCGCGACCCGGCGAGCCGCGTCGTCGGGCGCCCGGAGGATCGAGGAGGGGTGGACCGTCGCGGTGACGTGGGGAGCGAGCTCCGACTTCACGAAGGCTCCCCTGTGCTTCGTCACCTTGAACGACGCGCCGAGAAGCGCCTGGGCAGCGGTCGCGCCCAGACAGACCAGGACCTCCGGCTGGACGAGCGCTATCTCCGCTTCGAGCCATGGCCGGCAGGCCGCGATCTCCAGGGAGTTGGGCTTCTGGTGGATCCGCTTCTTGCCGCTGGGCTCCCACTTGAAGTGCTTGACGACGTTGGTGACGTAGGCGTCGGACCGGTCGATCCCCGCTTCCTCGAGGCACTTGTCGAGGAGCCTGCCGGCCGGGCCGACGAACGGCTTGCCCTCGATGTCCTCACGGTCGCCGGGCTGCTCGCCGACGAGCATCACCCGGGCCGACCGCCCGCCTTCCCCGAAGACCGTCTGCGTGCCGCGCTCCCAGAGGGGGCAGGCCTGGCAGCCTCGGGCCGCTTCACGCAGCTTCGGCAGCGTCGGGCGCTCCGGGATCAGCGGCGCGGCCGACTCTAGCGCCGCCGGCGTCCTGGCCATGCTCCCTCCTCAAGCATCGAACGCGCCAGGCCCCGGTCTCC
>DATFQY010000095.1:0-7483 GCA_035263845.1 Thermoanaerobaculia bacterium
CCGCGCCTCCCTCAGGATCGGCTGAAGGCTGGCGCGGAAGCGACTCGATGTAGCCGAGAATGCGCTGCGTGGCCGCCTCGATCATGCGGCGCAGCTCTCCGTTGGAGATCTCGAGCTCGCGGTTCTGGGGATGCAAGACCGTGTATCTTACGAAAGCGAAACGCGGAAAGGAGTCGCTTCGATGGCCAGAGTCCGGCTCGCGTCCGTCTCCGAAGTCCCCGAGGACGGGATGATCGCCCGGGAGCACGAAGGGCGCACGGTGATGCTGGCGAAGGTGGACGGGAAGATCTACGCGATGGACAACACGTGCACCCACGCCGGAGCTCCCTTGAACGACGGGATCCTCGGCCGCGAGCAGGGCAGTCCGTATCTGTTGACCTGCCCCTGGCACGCTGCCCACTTCGACATCCGCACCGGCAAGGTCTACCAGGAAACCCCGTGGGCAGTGGACACCGAAACCTTCCCCGTCTCCGTCGAGGGCGAAGACATCTTCGTCGAGCTGTAGGTCCGTCCAGAACAGAACCGGGCGGAAGGGACGAGCCCCCCGCCCGGTTCGTTTTTCCGGAGACCGCAGGCGGTTACGAAGTGACCCGGATCGAGGCGACCATGTTCCCGTGGCCCGATCCACAGCTGGGCACGTCGCAGGAGAAGAAGAACGTGCCGGTCTGTCCCGCGCTCGGCGTGAACTGGATGACCACCGGGGCCGCGCCGGGTTGCAGAGGGCGCGCCGCGATCCCGAGCCCCGGAACGCCGCCGAAACCGTGAGGGAAGGTTCCGACGCGGTCACCGTCGCTGATGCGGAGCTCGTAAGGCTGCCCGACCCGCATGGTGAAGCTGTTGCCGCCTCCGTTGAAGCTCCACTGGAAGTCCGTCGCGACCAGGTTGACCACGATTGTCGAAGGAGCGGTCGGCGTGGGCGTCGGCGTGGGAGTCGGTGTCGGCGTCTCCGTCACCGGAGCCGGCGTGGGAGTCGGAGTGGGCGTCGAGGTCGGCGTCACGTCGAACCCGGAGGTGTCGAACTTCCCGCAGACGGTCGTGCCGATCCTCGCGTCGTTGTACGTCTTGGTGTGGGCAGTCGCGTTCTCCTTGACCGCCAGTGAGTAGCTCAGATCGGTCAGCGCCGCGTAGAAAACCCAATAGTTCTGACCGATCCCCGTCGCGTCCACCATCTTGATGATGACCTCGGGGTTGTCCGCGTTGCCCGTGATGTCCGGAATGCTGAAGATTCCGAAGATGTCGTTCTGGGAGATGACCTGGCCCTGGCCGGCCGCGCCGGTGCGCGGATCCGTGGCCGAGAGCGTGACATCGAAGGGGTGCGCGGAGAGCAGGGTCAACGTCTTCTCGCCGGTGTTGGCACGGGCCGGAAGGATTCCGGAGAAGTCCGCCTTCTCGATCCCGAGCGACGGAGTGCCGAAGCCGGAGGTGTCGAACTTTCCGCAGACGGTCGTGCCGACCCTCGCGTCGTTGTAGGTCTTGGTCGTCCCCGTCGCGACTTCCCTCACCGACAGCGTGTAGGTCAGGTCCGTCAGCGCGCCATAGAAGACCCAGTAGTTCTGCCCGATTCCCGTTGCGTCTACCATCTTGACGATGACCTCGGGGTTGCCCGCGTTGCCGGTGATCGCCGGAATGCTGAAGATTCCGTAGATGTCGTTCTGGGAAATGACCTGGCCCTGGCCGGTCGCTCCGGTGCGCGGGTCCGTGGCCGTCAGTGTGACGTCGAACGGATGGGAGCCGATCAGCCGCAGGACGTTGCTCTCGGTGACCGACAGGATCCGGCTCGACTGCACGCTCCCGCGCGAGCTCGTCACGGTCAGCGTCACCGGGTAGACGCCCGGGAAGGCGTACGCGTGAACGGGGTTGGCGGAGCTCGACGTGGTTCCGTCGCCGAAATTCCACAGCCGGGATTCGCCGTCCCGCGGCGATCCGCCGGAAAACTCGAGCGGCGCGGCGGCCGCCGGATTGGCTGTCGCCGCCGCGAACTCCGCGGACGGCGCGAGGTCCTCGTTCGCCCCGACGTGCTCGCTCGCGACGACCGGGAGCGCCAGCGCCACGACCACGAGCCCGGCTCGCGACAGCGCCGTCGAAAACGTCCTCCCGAGAAAGGTTAGAGACGACTTAGAAATCCGCTGGAGAATCCGCTTCGTATTCATGCCGCGAAGTACTCGCGGAGCCGCCGCGGGGATTTTCCCGTTAACCCTTCACAAATCTCCCCCTTAGCTTCCTTTTAGGCGCCTTCCTTGTCCTTTTCCTGGGCCCAAAGGACGGCGAGGCCCCGCTTCTAAGGGAGCGACTAGACGATCCGTTCTTGAAACTCACCGCTGGTCGTAAAGCGGGGGCGAAGCGCAACGGCGTAGCGATGTGGCTGTGGGGGAGGGAATCGAACCCCCAACCTTCCGGTTAACAGCCGGACGTTGTACCAATTCAACTACCCCACAGAAGGCTGTCGGCCGCCGGAGACGGCCGTCCGCATCGGGCCAGAATAGCAGCATCCCCCTGGAAACGGCTGGCCGGAGGGCCAGTCCGTGCTTCGAGGCCGGGGCGTATGATTGCCCAAGCCATCCGTTCGGACCCGGTCGGGTCCGCAGAATTCGGGAGGTGGAGGAAGGATGAACAGAGAGCGGGGGTTCTCCCGACTCGTCTTTGTCGTCCTGGCGGGCTGCGCCTCGTTGGCCGCGGCAGCGTCCTCTTCTGCGCAGATCATCGACGAATTCTCCATTCCCTCCGGCGGAAGACCGCTCTTCATCACTCCCGGTCCCGGCGGGATGTGGTTCACCGAGTCGTCCGGACTGATCGGCCGGGTCACGCCGGACGGCCGCGTGACGGAGTTCCCGATTACCGTTCCGGCCTGGCGGATCGTCGCGGGACCGGACGGAAACCTCTGGTACACCTCCGACCAGTTTCTTTCGCGGATGACGCCGGAAGGCGCCGTCACGAATCTCCCGATCTCCGGCAGGGCCTTTGGAGTCGCGGTAGGCCGGGACGGCAACATCTGGTTCTCCGAGCTGCAGCGCAACGGGGCCTACGGCATCCTCGGCCGCGCGACGACCGATGGGCAGGTAACCGAAGTCCTGATCAACTCGTGGGCGGAAGACATCGCCGTGGGATCGGACGGAAACTTCTGGCTTCCGGACTGGACCGAGATCGGTGACGACGCGATCGTCCGCGTGACGCCGTCGGGCTCGGAGACTCGTTTCCCTCTGCCCGGAGGGCTGCACGGTCGGGGTGATGTCGGGCCGACTGCCGTGGCCGTCGACGTGGATGGCAACATCTGGTTCGTCCTGGCGAGGACTGTGCAGGTCGGCCGGATGACTCCGCCCGGCTCCATGGCGGTCTTCGACCTGGCGGTCGGCGGGATCGCGGCCGCGAGCGACGGAGGCGTGTGGTTCACCTCGAGCCAGAACAACGCGATCGGGCGGCTCACGTCGGATGGCCGGAACACCCAAATCGCCGTTCCGTCCGCGGGCTCCTTGCCCTGGGGGATCGCCGAGGACGCGGCCGGCAACATCTGGTTTGCCGAGAGTGGAACCTCGCGCATCGCGAGGCTGACACTTCGGGCCGAGCGCGCTTCGCCTCATCGAACGGATCGGGAGCGCGCCGCCCCGGGCGGGCCTCCTGGACCTCGCCAATGACCCAGTCGCTCTCTGGTCGGACTCGGGACCGGGGCCCGCCGTCCTCAAACGGTGGCAGGATGATTGCAGAAGCTCGACGCTCGGTTCGAAGGTCTCCCGATTCCCCCCCGACCACTTCCGGCCGCGGCAATTCGGAGTCCTCCGATCCCCCAACCAAATGGAGGAGGGAATGGTGATTCGGCGCACAACCCTGGCGGCTCTTTTCGCAGGTCTCTTCCTGTTTGCTCTCTTCGTCGGCAGTTGCAAGGACTCGGAGTCTCCCTCTTCGCCGACCGCTCCCGGCACAGCGACGGTGATGGGGACCGTCGTGAGCGGCGACGCCGCGACCTCGGGGAGCGCCCTTTCGGGCGTCACGGTCAGCGCGGTTTCGTCCGGTCAGGCCGCGGTCACGGACGCGGGCGGCAATTTCATGCTGCCCGGCGTGTCGAGCGGGAGCCAGACGCTCCAGTTCTCGCGAGGCGACATCGACGGCAGGGGAACGCTCGCCGTGGTCGGCGGGGCGACGATGGCCGTGGACGTCCGGATCTCGAACCGGTCCACGGTCGTGATCACGCCGCGCGGCAACCCGAACGCTCCCGCGCAGACGGTGACACCCGGAGGCTGCAAGACGGAAGAGCAGATTGAAGGGATCGTGGTCTCCAACATCGGCGGGACCCTCACGATCTTCGATCAGCGGCTGGGGACCGTCATGGTCATCGCGTCCCCGACGACCGTCATTCGCAAAGGGCAAACGCCGGTGGCGTTTGCGGACATCGTGGTGGGCTGGCGCGTTCACGTCAAGGGCTGCCTGCAATCGCCGGGGCTCTATCTCGCCTCGGAGATCATCGTGCAGGACACGAGCCTGACGAGCACGCCTGGGGCACCCACGAATTCGCCGACCGTGACGAACACCAGGACGAACAGTCCGACGGTGACGATCACGCCGACGATCACCAACACGTCCGGCGTCTCGGTCACGTCCACCTCGACCAACACGCCGACGGTCACCAACACGCCGACCTCGACGCCGACGATCGGTACGGGGGGGCACTAGGGACCTCGCCAGGGACGCGGGGGACCGCGAGGTCCCCCGCCAAGGGTTCCGAGCTCAGGAGGCGGACCGGCGCAGCTCGTCGAGGGTCTGCTGCATCCGGGCGCGCGCGTCGGAGACGAGCGAGGGGAGGTCCTTGTTGGTCATCCCCTCCGTGGAGATCGGATCGAGCACGCGGACACGGAGGCGGCCGGCTCGCACGCGCCGGCGCTTTGTGTCCGCGATCACCGTCAGCGGCTCGGCGACGACCGGAAGGATGGGAGCGCCGGAGGCGATCGCGAGCCGGAAGGCTCCCGTCTTGAAGGGGAGCAGCTCCAGGCCCGTGTTGCGGTGTCCCTCCGGCATGAACCAGACGCAGATCTTCTCCTTGCGCATCGCCTCGGCGGCGTCCTGGAGCGAGTCGCGGGCCTGGCGGGCGTCGCTCCGGTCGATGATGAGGTTGCCCGAGAGCCGGTAGAACCAGCCGAAGATCGGGATCTTGCCGATCTCTCTCTTTCCCGCCGACACGGTCTTCCTGGGAAAGATCGAGCCGTAAGTGACGACGTCGAGGAAGCTCTGGTGATTGGCGACGATGACGCACGGCCGGTAGGCCTCCATGCGGTCCCGGTTCTCGACGACGACCTCCCAGCCCATCATCCCGGCCAGCCCGCGGCAGAAGACCTTCCCGTAGACGTAGAGCGTCTGTCGGTTGTGCGGGGAAAAGAGGAGCCACACGATCCCGGCGGCCGAGCACAGCAGGAACCAGAGCCCTCCGAAGAAAAACCCGACGTAGAAGCCGAGCTTCTCGGCGAGCGCTCTCACGCCTTGGCCTGCCAGTTGTCCCGCGCCCCCTCGGGCGGGATCCAGGCCGGCAGCGGCATCAGCAGGTAAACGGCGAGCGCGTTGACGTAGGGCTCGTACATCGCGCGAAAGTGCTGGAACTTCGTCGAGCACGACGGGTCCGCGAGCAGCGCGTAGCCCGCCGAGGTAAGCGACGCCTCGAGCCGCGCGAGCTCGGCCGCCGGCAGGCGGTCGGCGGGAGGATGGGCCGGGGACAGGTGAAAGACCGCGCAGATGTCCACCACGGCGTGCCGCGCCATCGCGAAGGTCAGGCGCGCGGTGCGGACCGGGGCGCTCTCGATTCGCGTCATCACCAGGGCGCACGCATCGAGCATCGTGGTCAGCGCGGCAACCCAAGACTGGTTGTCGTGCTGCGAACGGAAGTAGGAGAGGACCGGGAAGGAGACGTGGCTCTCCAGGAGCTCCGCCGACCAGCGCTCCCAATCGTCGAGCAGCGTCCTCAGGTCGTCTCCGGCATCGCGGCTGTGACGCTCCAGCAGCCGCGCCGCGGTCGGCGGAGAGCCGGCGCGCGCGTCCAGGAGCGAGATGTTGACCTCCCTGCGGGAGAAGGCCTGCGAGATCATCGGCAGGTAGCCGATGACGAGGGCGAGGAACGCGAATCCCATCCCCGCCTCCAGCACCGTCAGGGCGCGCCCGAGGTTTCCGCGCGGAGTCACGTCGCCCAGGCCGAGCGTGAAGAAGTTCGTCCCGCTCAAGTAGAAGTCCTCGAGGAATCCCGAGAAGCCGGGCGGGCCCGCAAGCGCCGAGGCGGCTCCCCAGTGGAGAAGCGCGAAGGAGAAGATCAGGCCGAACGCCCACGTCACGAGCAAGAGAATCAGCGAGAGCGGCCCGAACACCATGAGGACGTTCTCGCGGCGGTTCCCGGCGGGGAAGAGCCGCGCGAGCGCGCGCCACGGAGGCCAGAGTGTCCTGTAGAAAAGGCGCGTGAGGCGGAACTTCCTCGAAACCCGTCGCGACAGGATGATCGTCTCGAACGCATCCCAAAGGATGGTGGCAACCAGGATGACGGCGAGGACGACCGCCCACCGGTGAATCACGGGACGAAGTCTAATGTCCAAAGTCCAATGTCCAAGGTCGGTCTAAGGTCTAAGGTCGAAGGTCGGAGTCCCGACTGGGACTCTCGACTTTCGACTGACCTTGGACTTTGGACCTTGGACCTTGGACTACTTCTTGGGGGGGCGGGAGGGCCTCAGGTCCAAACGAGACGGGATCGCCCGGTCGGGGAAGCGCACGAGGTCGCAGACGGCATGCGCCACGTCGTCGGGGGAGAGCATCCACGAGGTGTCCTGGTTGCCGTGCGAGTGCATCCAGTCCGTGGCGACCGAGCCCGGCAGGATCGCGGCGATCCGGATCCCGTCGTGGCGCAGGTCGAGCATCGCGGCGTCGGAGAGCCCGAGCAGTCCGAACTTCGACGCGTTGTAGGCCGATCCGCCCGCGAACGCGTTGACCCCCGCGAGCGACGCGATGTTGACGATGAAGCCGCCGCCGCCTTTCTTCATCAGCGGGGCGGCATAGTGGATCGCATAGTAGACCCCGAGCAGGTTCGTCTCGATGACGGCGCGATAGCTCTCCGGGGTGAGCTCGTCCACGCGCCCGAACGCGCCGATCCCGGCGTTGTTGACGAGGACGTCCAGGCGGCCGAACCGCTCGCCCATCGCTGCGACGAGCGCCTTCTGATCTTCTTCGCTCCGAGCGTCGGCGCGGAACCCCGCGACCTGGTGCCCCCCGACCGACAGCTTCGCGGCGGCTTCCCGGACGCCCTTCTCGTCCCGCCCCGAGATGCCGACTCGGAATCCTTCCGCCGCCAGCGCCCGCGCGATCGCTTCACCGATACCGGCGGCCCCGCCAGTGATAACCGCGACGCGACCTTTCAGGTTCAGATCCATGACAATCGCGTCGCGGTTTGTGGCGGGTTCACCGGCTGTCGACGGCCATGTCCCGCTTGTGGGCTTCCTTCATGGCAAAGACCGAGGCCGCGCTGATG
>DATFQY010000096.1:0-5546 GCA_035263845.1 Thermoanaerobaculia bacterium
CCTGGCGCAGCTCGGCGCGGCGAAGACCGGCGTGCCGCTCGAGAAGGTCGAAGTGGCGCTCGGGGACACGTCGCTTCCGGAGGGTCCGACCTCGGGCGGCTCGCTGGCGACGGCGTCGATCGTCCCGGCGGTCTTCGCCGCCGCGGACAACGCGATTGCCGCGCTTCTGCAGGTCGCAACCCGGACCTCCGGGTCGCCGTTCGAGAAGCGGAACGCCGACGAGCTGGCCTTCGAAGACGGACGGGTCTTCGTGAAGGCAAGCGGCTCCGCGGGCGGAGTCCCGTTCGCGGACGTGCTCCGGCGCGCGAACCTCCACGTCGTGACCGGCAGCGGCAAGTCCGAGGCGATGTTCGGCGATCCGTCGGCCAAGTTCTCGACGCACGCGTTCGGCTGCCACTTCGTCGAGGTCACGTGGCAGCCCGAGATCGCGCGGCTGCGCGTGGGCCGCGTCGTCACGGTCATCGACGCCGGCCGGATCATCAATCCCCTGGCTGGGCGGAATCAGATCGAGGGAGGCGTCATCTTCGGAATCGGGATGGCGCTCTTCGAGCACACGACCTACGACCCGCAGAACGGCGCACCCATCAACGCCAGTCTGGCGGACTACATCGTGGCCGTGAACGCCGACATGCCGCCGATCGAGGTCCATTTCCTGGACTATCCCGATACGGTAATCAACGAGCTCGGGGCGAAAGGCGTCGGCGAGATCGGCGCCGCCGGCGTGGCGGCGGCGGTCACGGCGGCCGTCCATCACGCGACGGGAGTGCGCGTTCGGGAGCTGCCGGTCAAGATCGAGAACCTGCTGGCGTGAGGGAGACGAATTCAAGCGGAGTTAAAGAGGACACTCCCCGAGGTGGATCGTGGCAGATACAGGTAGCGAGTCGGGTACCTCGGTAGAATACTTATACAAAGAGTACGTCCGACTAAGCGAGCGCTGCGTCTCTTACGTGCAGAGCTCGTTCGACGACATTAAGTTATTTGGGGCCAGCGGCCTCGTCTTTGCCTGGAAACCAGTTGTCGATTCGCCGCTCGTCCCTCCGGCGAACCGGGCTCTGGTACTTTTCTATGGCTTCCTTGCGATCCTGCTCGTAGTGATAATCCTCGCCATATTCAACCTGCTAAGGCAATCTCTGGTTATCTATTATCTCCGTCACGTCCGCGAGTATGAAGCAACGCTTAAAGCCACCCTCGGATTTCCCGGCGAGGCGATCTTCCATTGGAGCGACAGTTACTCCAGGTGGAGGACGACGATCGTAGAGAGGGTGTTTGTCCGTCTCCTGATGGTTGTGTTTGGCACAATAATCGTCTTCCCAACTATTGTCCTGGCGCTGCAGGAACCGCAACTATACGCCATGATATATGGAGGCCTCTCACTGTTACTAGTAGGAGTCTATCTGAGCGCGGCAAGGTTACTTCTGCGAGAGCGGTAGACCAGGCCACGGCGAACACAACTGGAATCAGCACCAGCGGGAAAAGAAGGCGCCTCTGAAATCCACTCGCATAGTCGTCACCCATTACGGCGGGCCCGATAGCCTTACATTCCTGCGCGCCGCGTCCTGGCCGTGGACCCGATGGTCGCGCTGCGGTACGAATAGCGCGCCCGGAATTCTTTCAACGGTCCCCGTACTCCGTACCCATTCAGCGTCGGGCATCCGCTCCGGGGCGCTAGAAGCGGGCGAGCTTCTCGGCTTCCGGCATGGTGATGAAGAAGTTCGCTCCGTCGCTGCAGGCGATGTACGGCTCGCTGGACGTGCCGGTCGGGAAGGAGCCGAGAGGCGTCATGTCCGCCGCTTTCCAGAGAGAGACGCTGTTCGCGAGCGGATTCGTGACCAGGACGCGCCGCCCGTCGAACGCCGCTGACAAGGGGGAAGAGAGGCCATTGCCGGTCAGCGTTTGGAGAACCGCGCCGCTCGAGGCGCGGACGACCACCACGGAGTCGGAGGAGGGCACCCAGATGTTGGTCCCGTCGAACACGGGATACCGGCTCGTGGCGCCGATGGTCACCGTCTGGAGAATCGAACCGGCGGTGTCCACCCGCAGCAGGGCTCCGCGGAGGTTATCGGAGATCCAGACGCTCGAGCCGTCGTAGACCGGGCCATACGGCCGCATGAAGCCCACCGACACCGTCGTGACGGTCCAGGGGGCGGCCGGCCCGGGAGTGACGATCGATATGGATCCCTGGTTCGCCGTCCAGATCCGCTCGCCGTCGAAGTCGAGACTTAGCGGGTAGATGCCAACGTTGGTCGCAACGGTCGTCACCGCGCCGGCCGGCTGGGAGGGGTCGATGCGGTACAGATTGCCCGGCACCCCGTTGCCCAACACCAGGACCTGGCCCATAACGGCGAGAACGCCGCTCCCGTACGTCGCGCCGGTCCACGTTTCCAGGAGTCTGCCGTCGCTGCCGCGAATCCGCCGAACCGTTCCAACGACGACGTCCGAAACCCAGAGGTCCAGACCGTCGGACCTGACCGAGATCGGGCCCGGGGTGGCCGTGGTCAGGCCGAGGACGGACTCATTCTGCGTGGTCCAGAACTGGTTCAAAGCCGCCGCCCGGCTGCTGCGCGTCAGGACGGCGTCCACCGACCTCGAGAGGAACGCGGCCATCTGCAGCCGCGTCACGGGACTCGTGGGATCGTAGGTGGTCGCGGTCGTGCCGGTGGTGATTGCCAGGGTAAAGACCTCGAGCACGAAGGGACAGAAGGCGTCCGGGGCCACGTCGAGGAACGGACCGCAGGTGCCGGAGAGCCTCCCGGCGGCGCCGCCGAGAAACGCGGCGGCCAGGGCCGCGGCGGCCAGGATCTTCTTTCGCGTCGAAGAAGCGTTTCTCATCGCGCTAGAACTGCCCGATCTGGTTGGAGAAATCGAGGGCGACCCAGAAGCCCCTGCCGTCGCTGCACGCTCCGAGGGGCCTGGTTCCGGCGCCCGTCGAGAAGGAGCCGATCGGCGACAGGTCCGCGGCCTTCCAGAGGGACACGCTGTCGCCGTCGAAGTTCGTTACGAGGACTCGCTGCCCGTCGAAGGCCGCTACCGAAGGGCCGTTCAAGCCGTTGCCGGTCAGCGTCTGAAGGACGGTCCCGGTCGACGCGCGAACGACCGCGACGCCGAGCGGAAACACCGGGACGGGGGCCCAGATGTTGGTCCCGTCGAAGACCGGAAAAGTCGTGAATTCGCCGACCGTCACCGTTTGGAGGATGGCTCCCGTCGAATCGAGTTTCAGCAGAGTTCCCGCGTTGTGGTCCGCCACCCAGATGCGCGAGCCGTCGAAGAGGATTCCCCACGGGGCGTTGAATCCGGTCGTGACCGTCGTCACGGTCCACGGGATCGAGGCGGTGGGAGTCACGATCGAGACGGATCCCGTGCTGTTGGCCGTCCAGATCCGCGCCCCGTCGAACGCGACTCCGAATGGAAGCCCTCCCAGCGTGGACGCAACCGTCGTCACGGCTCCGGCGGGCTGCGAGGGATCGATCCGAAAGAGGCTCCCCGGATTCGTATAACCCGCTGCGAACACGCGCCACATGGCGACCAGGACTCCTTGACCGCCGTACGCCCCGGTCCACGTCTCCAGCAGCTTGCCGTCGCTCACACGGACGCGGGAGATCGTGCTGCTCGAAAAATTCGAGACCCAGACGTCCTGTCCATCCGACTGAAGGTAATTCGGCCCGAGGCCAACCGTGACGAGGCCCAGGCCCGATTCCGGGCGCGCCGTCCACGGCTGTCCGAGCACCGATCGGCGGCTGCCTCGCTTCAGGACGCCATCCACGGACCGGGAGAGAAACGTCGCCATCTGGAGCCGGCTGACGGAGGAAGTCGGGTCGTAGGTCGTTGCCGACGTCCCGGTCGTGATTCCCAGGGTGAAGATCTCGAGAACGAAGGGACAGAAAGAGTCGGCGGTGACGTCGGTGAAGGGGCCGCAGGTTCCGAAAAGCAGGCTCGCCGCCCCGGCTCCGACGGCGGCGAGGGCGGTCAGCGATCTTCGCGCAAGCATGGCTCTTCTCTCAGAACCGAGCGAGCTGCCCGGAAAAGTTGTACGTGATCCAGAAGTTCACGCCGTCGCTGCACACCCCGGCCGGCGCGGTGCCGGGGCCCGTCCCGACCGAGCCGATCGGAGAGAGGTCAGCGGCCTTCCAGAGCGAAAGCTTGTTGTCCGAGTAGTTCGTCACGAGGACCCGCTCTCCGTCGAAGGCGGCGGAGTTTGCCAGCGTCAGGCCGTTGCCGGTGAGGGTGGCCAGCACAGTGCCGTTCGAGGCCCGGACGACCGCCACGGAAGCCGCGCCGTTCAAGGGCACCCAGAGGTTGGCCCCGTCCCAGGCGGGGAAGGCGGGGCCCGCGCCGAGCGTCACGGTCGTCAGGATCGCTCCGCTCGAGTCGAGCTTGAAGAGCTTGCCGGCGGTGTAATCGGTGACCCAGACGTTCGAGCCGTCGAAGATCGCTCCGGTCGGCGAGATGAACCCGGCGGTGACGGTCGTCGTAGTCCACGGCGGCGAGGCCGCCGGCGTGACGATCGAGACCGACGCGCCCTGGTTCGCGGTCCAGACCCGCGCGCCGTCGAACGTGATCCCGTCCGAGGCGAGGCCGAGGTCGGTCGCGACGGTCGTCACCGCGCCCGCGGCCTGGCTCGGGTCGATCATGTAGAGGTTGCTCGGGCCGGGGTTCGAGTAGCTGTTCACGAGAATTCGCCCCAGCGCCACGACTGCATCGTTAGCGAAGGGGGCAGCGGTCCATGTCTCGACCAGCCGCCCATCGCTGCCCCTCACACGCGCCACGAAGCCGGCGCGCGAGGGGACCCAAAGGTCGCCCCCGTCGGAGCGCACGTTGTTGGGAAAGCTTCCGACCGTCGTCAAGCCGAGGACGATCGTCTTCGGGGTCCAGTACTGAGCGAGGGCGGACCGGCGGTTGCCCCTTTGGAGGGTGCGGTCAACGGTTCGGGAGAGAAACGTCGCCATCTGGAGCCGTGAGACCGTGCTCGCCGGGTCGTAAGTCGTCGGCGTCGTCCCGGTCGTGATGCCGAGAGTGAAGATCTCCAGGACGAACGGGCAGAAGAACCCGTCCGTCACGTCGGTGAACGGCCCGCACGCTCCGAAAGCAACGCCCGTCGCGCCGCCAAGGACCGAAGCGGTCAAGGCGGCGACCACGAGGAGAACATGGGCCATCCGGATTCTTCTCAAGACTTCTTTTGCGCGACGGACCGGTGCCGGTGAGGGCAATTGTATTCCAAAGGTTCCCGCCGCGATCGTCCCGCGATGCGAGAATCAGGCGGTGAACAGGTCAAAGAGGACGCCCCTGTCGTTTCTTTCGGCGAAGACGAGGGTTGGAGACAGCCGGATCCAGGGAAGAGGTCTCTTCGCGGCGGAGCCCATCGCGATGGGCGAGACCGTGGCGGTCAAGGGCGGGCACATCGTCGGGCGGAAGGAAATCGTGGAACTGCGAAGACGGCTCGGGCCGGCGGAGATCCAGATCGCGGAAGACCTCTTCATCACTCCCGTGGACGAGGAAGAGCGGGAGGGCTCGATGATCTTCAGCAACCACTCCTGCGACCCCAACATTGG
>DATFQY010000097.1:0-21612 GCA_035263845.1 Thermoanaerobaculia bacterium
GAGTCGTAGCCGCGGTACTCCAGCCGCTTCAATCCCTCGACCAAGAGCGGCGCCGCCTGCCGGGGCCCCACGTAGCCGACGATCCCGCACATGAGTTTCAGCTCCTGATCGAAGCGATCATGATTTTCTCCGATGCTCGCGCCGCTTCACCCAACCCATGTTGACGGTCTGGGGCGCGCGCGTCATCGCGAGCGAGCCGGCCGGCACGTCCTGGGTGATCGTGGAGCCGGCACCGACCCACGCGCCGTCGCCGACGGTGACGGGCGCGACGAGCTGGCTTCCGCTGCCGATGAACGCGTCCCGTCCGATCGAAGTCCGGTTCTTTTTGACGCCGTCGTAGTTGCAGGTGATCACGCCCGCGCCAATGTTGGTCTCCTCTCCGACCTCCGCGTCTCCGAGGTAGGTCAGGTGGGACGCCTTGGCGCCGCGCCGCAGGAGGACCTTCTTGGTCTCTACGAAGTTCCCCACGCGGACGTCCTCTTCCAGAATCGTGCCCGACCGGACGCGGGCGAAGGGCCCGACCCGGGAGCGGGCGCCGATCGCCGCCCCCTCGACGTCGCTGTGAGGCCCGACGACGGCCCGGGGCCCCACGACCGAGTCCGCGACGCGGGTAAACGGCAGCACCTCGCTTCCTTCGCTGACGACGGTCCGCCCCTCCAGACAGACGAACGGGTGAATGACCGCGTCGGTCTCGACCACGACGTGCGGACCGATGCGCGTCGTGTTCGGGTCCACCACCGAGGCGCCGGCGTCGAGCGCCCGCTCGACGGCCATGCGGCGGGCGACCTCCTCCGCCGCGGCCAGGTCCCGCCGGTTGCGGATACCGAGGGCCTCCCGCCAGTCCTCCGCCTCGATCGAGCCGGCCGGGCCCTCTGCGGCGATGAGAGCGGCGGCGTCGGCCAGGTCTGCGTCGCGGGACCGGCGGGCCGTGCCGGCCACCGCGTCCAGCGCCTTCGCCAGCGCCCGCATCGTGAAGCAGTAGACGCCGGCGGACGCCTCCTCGTTCCCTTCGGGAGCTCGAAAGGAGAGCCTCGCCAGGTCCAGCCGGCCCGCTCGAAGCCTTTCCACCAGGGCACGGAGGGTCTCGCCGCGCAGGAGCGGGACGCCTGCCGGGAGCACGACGACCGGCCCTGCGGATCGCGGAAGCTCTCCCAGGGCGCGGCGCGCGGCGTCCGCGGTGCCCGCCGGCGGATCCTGGACGATGAGCGTCACGGGGCGGCCGGAGAGGACTTCCTCGATCTCGCGGCGGGCGGGGCCGATGACGACCACGGTCCTCGCCGGGGAAAGCGCCTCCGCGGTCTCCAGGGCGGCTTCGAGGAGGGTCCGGCCCGCCACCCGATGAAGAACCGCCGGTCTCGCCGAGCGCAGGCTGATCCCCGAGCCGGTGGCCAGCAGGATGACCGAGGGACGCGCCGAAGCGCGGGCCGCCGGCTTGCGCCGCCGGCGGGAGAGCCCCTTCTTCACGCCCCGAGTATAGAGGCGCGCGCGGACCTTAGGCCGAGAGGAGATCCTGGAATTCCGGGCTGTCGCGGACCGGGTCGAAGTCCTTGTCGTGCCGGGCCAGGACGCGGTGGCGCTGGTCTTCTTCGATGGCGCGGCGCAGGTGCTCGACGGCCGTGCCGGCCTCGCCGTTCAAGGCGTAGCAGCAGGCGAGCAGGAAGTCCACGCGCCCGCCGCCGTTCTTCTTCGCGGCGTTCTTGAGGTGCTCGATCGCCTCGGAGACGTTGCCCCGGTTCTTCTCGAGCAGGGCGGCGTAGTAGAAATCCTCCGGCTCGGAGAGCGCCGGCCCGGCCGACTTCTTCTGGCGCTCGCAGACGGCCAGGTACACGCGTGCGCGGTCCACCAGCTCCCTCTCGCCGCCGTATTTCTGGATCAGGTCGAGGAAGTTGCGCTCGGCCTCGTCGAACTTGCGCTTCTGGAGGGCGGCCATGCCGCGGTCGAAGTCCTTCCGAGCGTTCTCGGTGTTGCGGGAGAGCTCCTTCAACGTCAGCGGAGCCTTCGCGGTCGGAGCCGCCGCGCCGGTCAGGCCGAGCTTCTCCATCTTCTTCTCGACCTCGTCGATCCGCGCCGCAAGGGTGTCGGCGAGGCTCTGAACGCTCATCTTCCCGGCGTTGTCCCTGAGGAACTGGGTGTCCGCGTCCGTCCAGCGCTTGGTCATTGAGATGCCTCCCGGCGGCGTGAAATAAAAACGGCGTATTCTAGGGACGCTTCGGGGTCCTGTCAAATCCGGGCCTCGGCCGACGGCCGAAATGCGCGGCGCCTCGGCCCTGTTTTCCTGCGAGGAGGACACCCATGCGAAAGACGATCCGCGCCTCGGCACTGATTCTTGCCCTCGCGCTCTCGCTCGCCCCCCTGTCGGCCGCCGCCCCCGGGAGCGACAAGACGTCCACCGCGACCGGCAGCGTGTCGAAGCTGAACGCCGCCGAGCGGGCGGTCAACGTCACCGTGACCGATGGGACGGAAATGCGGTTCGTGTGGACCGCCGATACGAAGATCAACGGGACCCTTGCGCCGGGGGCCAAGGTGACGATCCGGTACACCACCCTTCCCGACGGCCAAAACCTCGCCCACCAGATCTCGGTAGCACGAAACTAAGGAATCGGCGGGTGGGCGGGCGCGTACCGAACGTCGTCGGCCGCGTCAGCGGCCGAAGGGCGCGACATGCGGCGGGTCCGCCGCCGCAAACCCCTCCCCTACGGCACGCAACCCGGGCTTGCCCGCCCGGCTTGTCACGGCGCGGCGGGCTGCTAGAATGCGCGCTTTCTGAGAAGAGGTGACTCTCAATGGGAATGTACATCATCGCGGAGCCGTGCATCGGGACCAAGGACACGGCGTGCGTGGACGTCTGCCCGGTCGACTGCATCCATCCGCGCAAGGACGAGGCGGACTTCGCGGCGGCCGAGATGCTCTACATCGACCCGGACGTCTGCATCCAGTGCGGCAATTGCGAGCCGGCATGTCCCGTGACGGCGATCTTCACGGAGGAGACCATCCCGGACAAGTGGAAGCACTTCCAGCAGGTCAACGCCGACTGGTACAAGAACCGGCAGACCTAAAGCCAACATCTCCCCGTTGTCATCCTGACCGAGGCCGAAGGCCAGCGAAGGATCTAGCCGACTGCGCCGCGTGAAAACTGTCTCGCGGCTACTCCACCAAGATCCCTCGGTCGCTTCGCTTCCCTCAGGATGTCACTTAAGCACCTTCGCCAGGAACGCGTCCGCTCGCGCGTCGGCGTCCTTCGCGTCGTCGGCGCGGACCTCCAGCGTGGACGCGAAGCCGTGGCCCGCCTCCGGGTAGACCTTGAAGTCCACGCTCTTTCCGGCGGCCTTCGCCTTCGATTCGAAGTCCTTGACGCTCTCCGGCGGGATCCCCTGGTCCTTACCTCCGAAGTTACCCAGAAGCGGCGTCTTCAGGCTCACGATCTTCGCGGGGTCCGTCACGAGGCGCCCGTAATAGATGACGGATCCCGCGAGCGGCTCGGCCAGCCCCAGGGCGAGCGAGTAGCCGCCTCCCATGCACCAGCCGATCGACGCGATGCGCGAGGTGTCCACGTCGGGGCGCGACTTCAGATACGCGACAGCCGCCTGGAGGTCCCGCATCGCGCGGTCCTCGGGCATGCCCCGCATGAGCTGGTGGGCGACGTCGGGATCCTTCGTGACCTTGCCGCGGTAGAGGTCTGGAGCGAGCGCGACGTACCCCTTCTTCGCGAACTCGTCCGCCTTCCCCTTGATGAAGTCGTTCAATCCCCACCACTCCTGGATCACGACGAGCCCGGGCTTCTTTCCCGTCCCGCCGGGCGCGGAGAGATAGGCCGAGACCGTTTCCGAGCCGCTCGAATAAGTGACCATCTTCCCGGCTTCCGCCGCCCCGGCCGCGAGAGAGACCGCCAGGCCGGCGATCGTGAGCGCTGCGAGTCTTCGTTTCATCACCAACTCCTCCTGTCTCCGGCTATCTTATGGCCCGTGAGCTCCGCTCCCTCCGAGGACTTCCTGTTCGCCGTCGGCGAGGCCGGCGGCGAGGTGAGCCTGCAAAGGCTCTACGACCGGCTGGCGGCGCGTTTCGGCCTCGATCCCGCCCGAGTTCGCCTCTCGCGACGCAAGCTGACCGGAGGCGAGATCGTCTACGGGCCGCCGCACACGATCACGATCTCCGCGCACCTTTCGAAGGCGGAGCGCGAGGAGACGCTCCGCCACGAGGCGGCCCACGCGTGGGCCTTCCGGCGGAAAGGGCCCCGTGTCGGCCACGGCCCCCTCTTCCAGCGCCTCGCCCGCCAGATCGGAGTCCGGAAAGGGCCGGCGCCGGAGACCAAAGCGCTCGCGGAGTTTCGCCGGGTCCGCCAGATCGAGTACCGCTGCCAGGGATGCGGCGAGACCTTCCGGCGCATCCGCCCGTTCCGTGGGCCGCGCGACTGCGTCGCCTGCTGGCGCGCCGGCCGCCCCTCGCGCCTGCGAAAAGTCCGGAGTCCTTAGTCCACGCTCCCTAGTCACCTGAGACCAAGGACGAAGGACTAAGGACCAAGGACTTACGATATTCGGATGGTGACCTTTCCTCCGGGTTACAGGATTGGGCACTGGACCGACTCCGCCCGGCTGACCGGGTGCACGGTGATCCTGCCGCCGCCGGGAACGATCGCGGCGGTGGACGTCCGGGGCGGCGCGCCCGGCACGCGGGAGACCGGGGTCTTCACCCCCGGAAACCTCGTTTCCGAGATCCACGCAGTCGTCTTCTCCGGCGGAAGCGCCTTCGGGCTGGCCGCCGGCGACGGAGTGATGTCGTGGCTCGCCCGCCGCGGCGTCGGCTTCGCCATCGGGAAAACGCGCGTCCCGATCGTGGCCGGGGCGATCCTCTTCGACCTCGGCGTCGGCGAATCCGGGGCCCACCCGAACGCCGCGTCCGGGGAGGCGGCCTGCGAGGCCGCCGGAGAAGGAACGATCGCGACGGGAGCCGTCGGCGCCGGAACCGGGGCGACGATCGGCAAGCTGCTCGGCGTCGCGAAGGCTTCGCGCGGAGGCGTGGGAGCGGCGTCGCTGGAGCTCCCCGGCGGGGGGCGCGTCGCGGCGCTCGCCGCGGTCAACGCCTTCGGCGACGTCGTGGACCCGCAGTCGGGCCGCCGGATCGCGGGCGCGATCGGGCAGGGCGAGGATTGGCTCGAAGCCCGCGCCCTCCTGGAGGAGGGGCTCGAGGCGAGCCCCCATGCCGGCGCGAATACGACCCTCGTCTGCGTCGCGACCGACGTCCCCTTCGAGCAAGGGTCGCTCAAGCGGGTCGCCATCGAGGCGCACGACGGGATCGCCCGCGCCGTCCGGCCCGCCCACACGGTCCTCGACGGCGACGTGGTCTTCGCGCTGGCGCCCGCCGGACCGGCTCCGCCGATCCTGACGCGGCTGAGGGTCGGAGCGGCCGCCGCGGAAGCCGCCGCCCGCGCGATCGCCGGCGCCGTCGCACGAGCGTGACCGCCCGGACACGCGGCGCGCTCCTGGTCCTCGGAGCGGCCCTTCTCTGGTCCACCGGCGGACTGGGCATCAAGGAGGTCGCCGAGCCTCCGCTGAAGGTCGCGCTCTACCGATCGGCGTTCGCGGCCGCCGCGCTCTTCGTGATCCTGCGGCCGCGGGTGAAGAAGTGGAACCTGCCCTTCCTCGCGGCGCTCGCGACCTACGCGGCATGCCTGATCACCTTCGTCGTCGCGACGAAGTGGACGACGGCAGCCAACGCGATCTTCCTCCAGTACGCGGGGGTCATCTGGGTCCTCCTCCTCTCGCCGCTCGTCGTCGGCGAGCCGCTGCGCGCGAAGGACGCCGCCGCGGTGGCAGTCGCGTTCGCGGGAATGGCGCTCTTCTTCGTCGGACGGCTGGGCCCCGGAGGACTGGGCGACCTCGTGGCGCTGGCGTCGAGCTTCTTCTGGGCGGGCCTCATCCTCTCGCTCAAGCGCGAGAAGGAGGGCGGCGCGGAAGCGGCGGTGGCGTGGGGCAACCTGGTCGCGGTCGTGGCACTCCTGCCGTTCGTCGCTTCCAATCTCTCGCTCTCGCCCCGCTCCGCGGGAATCCTCGCCTTCCTCGGCGTCTTCCAGCTCGCCTGCGCCTACATCCTCTTCGTCAAGGGACTCAAGCTCGTGACCGCGACGCAGGCGTCGCTCATCGGCATGACTGAGCCGGTCGCCAACCCGATCTGGGTCTTCCTCGTCCTGGGCGAGCGCCCGAGCGTCTTCGCGCTGGCCGGCGGGGCGATCGTGCTGGGAGCGATTGCGTGGCGAACACTCTCGTCGTCGCCGGTCGAGCCCCTGCCCCCGCCGGATTGATCCCGAGCGGCCCCGGTCCAGGGCGGGTGAGCTACCCGGCGGAGCCGGAGCTTTCTTCGAAGAGGGGCTGCTGGACGGGGCCGAGGAGCGGAAGGATCGCCTCGAGCGACTCCGCCGCCCAGGACGGCCGACGGTCGCGGTCGAGGCGCAGGACCGGGAATCCCCACTCCGCCACGACCCGGTCGATCGTCGAGTCGATCGCCTGCTGGAAGGCCATGTCCACGTCGCGCAGGCCGTCGAACTGGAGCGACCCGACGATCGGCACCTTGATCAGAAGGTGATAGGTCTCCGTCCACCACCTCACCAGCGGCTCGAGCATCGGGTGCTTGCCGGTCTGGAGCAGGTAGCAGTAGTTGTCGAGCACGCTGCGGTCGCAAATGACGATCTCGGCCTTGTTCTCCGCGACGAGCTCCTCGGCGATCTCGGTGTGGAGGATCCAGGACTGCGCGGCGACGGTCGTCTCGCGGTTGATCGGGAGAGGGCAGAAGCGCGCGACCTCGCGGACCATCTCGACGATCTTGTCCCGCTTCTTCAGGAGCGCCGCGAGCTCGAAGCAGAGCGTGGTCTTTCCGACGCCGTGCGTCCCGATGAAGGCGACTTTCATGAGATGGTCCGGCGAGGTTACCAGAACCTCTGGACTTTGGACCTTCGACGGGGTTTGGACTTCGACTTTGGACCTTGGACCTGGCGTATTACTCCGGCAGCCCGAATTCCCGGCGAAGCCGCTCTCCGTCCTCGTCGAGCTTCGGCGGAAACCTCACGGGCGCTGCGTGGCCGTCCACCCGGATCGGCGAGGCCACGAAGGAAACGCCCCGGGAAGTCACGATCGCCCCGATCGCGCGGGCGGTCTCGGAGCGCAGCGCTTCGAGCGGCCCGCGGACCGGCCCGACCGGCACGCCCGCGCTTCGAAGCCTCGAGAGCCAGGCCTCTCGCTGCTCCTTCCGGAAGATCTCTCGGAGCAGCCTTTCGATCTCCTCGCGCGCCGCCAGCCGCGCCTCGTTGGTGCGGAACCGCGGATCTTCCGCCCACTCGGGCCGGCCCACGGCGGCCGCGAGCCGCGCAAATTGCCGGTCGGTTCCGGCGGCCACGACGAACTCGCCGTCGGACGCGGAGAACGTCCGGTACGGGACGATCTGGGGGTGCGCGTTCCCATGGCGGCCGGCTTCCCTGCCGGTCACGAGGGCCGACTGCGCGACGTTGATGAGCGTCGCGAGCGTCGAGCTGAAGAGGTCCGTTTCGACGTGCGACCCCGCGCCGGTCCTCTCCCGGCCCGCCAGGGCCGCCGCGATCCCGACCGCGAGGTAGCAGCCGGAGATGAGATCCGAGACCGCCACGCCGCTCTTCGTCGGGCCGCCGTCGGCCTCGCCGGTGATCGCCATCAGGCCGGCGCCCGCCTGCGCGAGCAGGTCGAACCCGGGCGCGGAAGCGTCGGGGCCCGCCCGGCCGAACCCGGTGATCGACGCCGTGACCAGGCGCGGGTTGGCCGCGCGCAGCTCCGCAAGAGGAAGCCCGAAACGCTCCAAGCCGCCGGGCGGGAAGTTCTCGACGAGGACGTCCGCCTTCGCGGCGAGGATGCGGACGGACGCCCGGCCCTTCTCCGTCGAGAGGTCCAGCGCGAGCGACTCCTTGTTGCGGTTGATCGACAGGTAGTACGCCGCGAGGCCGCTCTCCGGATCGTGCGGAGGCGCCCAGCCGCGGGTTACGTCGCCCTCGACGGGATGCTCGACCTTGATGACCCGCGCGCCGAGGTCGCCCAGCAGCATTGTGCAGAACGGCCCCGCGAGCACCCGCGAGAGGTCGAGGACCAGGATGCCGTCGAGCGGAGCGCTCATGGAGAGGTCGTGAACCGTGAGCCGTGAACCGTGAGCCGGAACGAGAACACGGTGAAGGCCACGGCTTACGGCTGACGGCTCACGGCTTACGGAGCGGGACGCCAGGCGAGCGGACCGGGTAGGAAGTGGAAGAGCCCGACGGGAGAAGTCTGGACTCCTTCGATTTTTTTCGAGATGCCCCAGTACTGGTCGGCGCCCCACAGGAAATCGGCCGGAGGATCGGCGGCGAGGACCCGGTGGATCTGCCGGTCGAGCTCCAGGCGCTTGGCCGCGTCCATCTCCCTCCGCGCCGCCTCAAGCAACTTGTCCGCCTCGGGATTGCGGTAGAAGCCGGTGTTCTGACCGTGGGGCGGGACCTGGCTCGAGTGGAAGAGCGCGTAGGGATCGATCGTCGGCGGCAGCGGCGTGTTGGCGAACAGTGTGGCGTCGTACTCCCCCGTCGTGATGCGCTGCGACATCGTCGCCCAGTCCAGCGGTTGAAGCACGAGGTCCACGCCGACCCTCGCGAAGGCCTCCTTGAGGATCTCCGCGAGACTGCGGTAGATCGGAATCCCGGGGGTGTAGAGGAACTCGAGGGACACCTTCTTTCCGCCTCGGCGCCGGAACCCGTCCGTGCCGGCCTTCAGCCCTGCTTCGTCGAGCAGCCGGCCGGCGGCCGCCGGATCGTAGGGGGGGGTCTTGACGTCGCGCGCGTTCTCCGGGACGCCGGGAGGGTAGGGGCCCGAGATGAGGCTCGCGTCGTCGGGCGGATAGAGGCGCCTGGCAGTTTCCTCCCGCGGCCAGGCCATGGCCAGCGCGCGGCGCACGCGGACGTCGGCGAGCCAGGGGTTGCGGCAGTTCCAGAGGATCATGGCAGCGAGGAAGAGCGGCACCTTCACCAGGCGTGCCGTCGCCTGGAACTCCTTCGAGGCGCGAGCCGGCCCGACCTGGTCGCGGGTCACGGAGAACTCGTGGAGTTCGCCGCGGACGCCCGCCTGATAGCGCACGTTGTTGTCCGGGATGATCCGGAAGACGACCTTCTGGAACGGCGACTCGCCCTCGCGGGCGTCCTCGCGTCGGAGGAGCATCAGACTCTGGTTTGGGACCCAGCTCTCGAGCCGGTACGGTCCGGTGCCGAAGGGCTTGCGGTCGACCTCGGACGGCTTCGCGTAGGCCGCGGCCGACACAACCGGCATCGTGAAGTAGAGCAGCCTCTCGGAGTACGGGCGCCGGAACCGGACGATCGCCGTCGCGGCGTCGGGGGTCTCGACGGATACGACGTCCTCGAATCCGGGCTTCCAGTTGACGGCCGCGATCTTTGGGTCCCGCACGCGGTCGATCGTGAAGGCGACGTCGGCGGAGGTGACCGGGGAGCCGTCCTCCCACTTCGCTTTCGGGTCGAGCCGAAAGTCGTAGGCGAGGCCGTCGGGGGAGGCCGCCCAGGAAACCGCGATCGACGGCACGAAGCGCCGGTCCTTGTCCATGCCGACGAGCGGCCGGAAGATCAGGTCCTCGACGCGCACGCCGAACTCCTCGTCGGTCGTCGTCGGGTCGAGCGTCGTCGGGTCTCCCGAGAGGTGCCGGTAGAGGGTCAGCGCGGCCGCGGGCTTTTTCGGGGCTTCTGACCGCCCGCACGACAGCGCCTGGCACGCCGCGAGCGCGAGGGAGGCTAGACCGAGCCTTTTCATGAAGATGCGCCGAGAGGATAGCATCACCGCCGCGCATGGCCAGCGTCGTCTTCGACATCGAGACCGTCGGCTTCGATTGGGATTCGCTCGACGACGCCCAGAGGACCTACCTCCTGAAGAACACGCGCACGGACGAGGAGCGCCAGAAGCTCCCCGAGTCCCTGTCGCTGTGGCCGCTGACCGGGCGGATCGTGGTGCTGGCGATGGTCAACCCCGAGACCCGGCGGGGCAGGGTCTGGTACGAGAAGACGGACGGGAGGCTCGAGGAGACCTCCTCGGACGGGCTCTTCCACTTCATCGGGGACATCGAGCCGGTCTTCCTCGCCGAGTTCTGGAAGGCGATCTCCCGGTTCCACCGGTTCGTGACGTTCAACGGGCGCGGCTTCGACGGGCCCTTCCTGATGCTCCGGAGCGCGATCCTCGGGATCCCCGCGACCAAGAACCTCGTCGGCTACCGCTACGCGCTGAAGCCGCACACCGACCTGCTCGACGTGCTCTCCTTCTTCGGGGCGACGCGGAAGTGGAACCTCGACTTCGCCTGCAAGGCTTTCGGCGTGGAGAGCCCCAAGGAGCACGGCATGGACGGCTTCTCCGTCGGCCCGTTCTACAAGGCCAGCAGGCTGCGGGAGATCGCCCTCTACTGCCGGCGCGACGTCGAGGCGACCGCGCGGCTCTTCCAGAAGCTCGAGAAGACCCTGCTGCCCGCCTTGAAAGACACCAGGCTCTGAGTTCGTCGGGATCGGGGGCGCTCGGGCCCCCGGATTCTGCTACGATAAAGCCACCAAGGAATCGACATCATGAGGGCGAGGGAAATGGCCTTGATCTCGGCGGACCAGCGTGTATCCCCGCGGGTTCCGGTCGGGTCTCCCGCGTCGCTGCGATGGGGCGAGGAACAGCTCTCCGGCTACGTCGAATCGATCAACTTGAACGGCATCTATGTCAACGTGCCGCGCGTGCCGGAGCTGGGCGAGTACGTGGACCTCGTCCTGACGCTCCCCGACAGCAGCCGCAGTTTCCGGGTTCGGGTCAGCGTGGTGCACACCATTCCGCGCGACCGCGGGCCGGGGTTCGGAGCGCGCTTCGAGCGTCCGCCGCTCGGGTTCCTGGAAGCGATCCGAGGGCTGTAGACCGGGGGCCGGGTCCAGAGTCCAAGGTCTCAGGTCCAAGGTTTGTCAAAGGTCGAAGGTCAACCAAGCGGGGCCCAACCTTTGACTTTTGACTCTAGACGGACTTTGGACTCTTGACTTTGGACTAACTCCCGTTGGCCTGGACCAGCTTCAGGGTGTCGAAGAGGAACTCGATGGTCGAATCGACCTCGTCGAGGTTCCCCGCGGCGGCCGAGGAGAAGGTGCTCGGCGCGACCCCGGTCAGTTCCCACTTGGCCAAAAGGTTGGATTGGTTGTCGCGCGCCTCGATGGTCACGGTCTTGGGAGACGGATTCAGGGTATCGGTCGCGCTGTTCAACCAATCCTGGAGCCGGTTGAGCCCCTTCTGAGTCACCGTCAGGGAAAGGATCCGCTGGTCGGGCGAGTAGGCCAGGTCCAGGCGCCGCGAGTCGGTGCGGCTGACGGGAAGCCGCGCGAAGTTGATCCGGTAGCCGACGACTCCCGCGATCTCGACGCCATCCACGAAGAACTTGAAGTTCCGCTCCCTTGGGTCCGGTCCGGGCATCGCTGAGAGCCAGGTCCCGACCACGAATCCGAGAAGGGCCACCCGAGCGATCCGGTGCTTCATGACCGTCCCTCCAGAGCCGGGGCTCCAGACTAGCACCACCACGCCCCCGCAGGCCTTGATTTCGCGGGGAGGCGGGAGTAGAAGATGCCCGAACCCACCCATGATCGTCGCAATTTGTCCGAGTTCGCGGGCACAGTGAGCAACTCTTTGACGGAAGGAGGAGTCATGCGGAGAAAACTCATCCCGTTCCTGGCGGTGGCGGTGACCGCCTTCGCCCTCGTCTCGGCCGGGCCGTCGGACCGGTCGAAGACCTTCGAGGTGACCGCCGACACGATCGAGGGGTGTTCGTGTCCCCTCTTCTGCACGTGCTACTTCGGCCCGTCGGCCAACGAGCACATGTGCCAGTTCAACAACGTGTACAAGTTCCGCAAGGGAAGCCACTACGGCAACGTGGACCTCTCCGACCAGGTGGTCTGGATGTCGGGCGACCTCGGCGGGGAGTGGCACAAGAACCCCGGCCCCGGCATGCCGTTGGGCTGGGGAGTCGTGACGTACGACAAGAAGTCTTCCAAGGAACAGAAGGAAGCGATCGGCAAGGTGCTCGCCAACGTCTGGAACGTCAAGTGGGGCAAGTTCTCGACCCGCGAGGATTCCATCGAGTGGCACGACGACGCGAAGATGTCGCACGCCAAGATGGCGAGCGGCATGGGCGAGATCACGCTGGACAAGGCGATCGGGCCCGACAAGAAGACCCCGACCGTGATCAAGAACCTCCAATACTGGTTCACCCAGTCCAACGACGGGTTCGTCCTGGCCTACTCGAAGCACCACTTCGACGGGGAAGAGAAGTTCTCGCAGGACCACAAGAACGGCTTCAACATCACCTGGTCGGTCAAGGGCGACGTCGCGCCGGCCAAGATGGCGGCGAAGTGACAGGGGAGCGCGACAGCGCCCCCCTGTCATCCTGAACGAAGCGAAGCGAGTGAAGGATCTACTCGATCGCCCATAATCGATCGTCGATAGTTCAGAAGCGGGCCTTCGGGCCCGCTTTTTTTCGACTAAGATCCGCCCGGTGAAACCCGAAGACATCGTGCCCGAGTTTCGCGTGGAGGCGAAGGACTACGCGCGGCCGACTCCCGTCGAGGGGGTCCGGATCCTTTCGCTGACCCGGTTCATCGACGACCGGGGTTTCTTCATGGAGATCTTTCGCAGCCGCGCGGCGCACGACGGGGGAAAGCCCCTGGCCGAGTTCTTCCGGGGGGTGGACGCGGCGCAGATGAACTACTCGATCGTGGACGCCGACAACCACATCAAGGGTCTCCACTACCACCTGAAGCAGGACGACATCTGGTTCTTCCCGCCGCCGTCGAAGGCGAAGATCGTGCTCTACGACATCCGCAAGGACTCTCCCACGCGCGGGGCGACCCAGGTCGTCGTGGCCGGCGGAGGCAAGGACCTGCTCGTCCGGATTCCCGCCGGAGTGGCCCACGGTTACCGCCCGCTGACCAACCCCTGCGCCCTCCTCTACTTCGTGACCGTGGTCTTCGACCCGGCCAGCCCGGACGAGTACCGGGTCGCCTGGGACCACCCCGCCGTCCGGGATCTTTGGGAGATCCCGAACGGCTAGGTGTTAGGTGTTAGGACGTAGGTGGTAGGGACTCGGAACGTCTTCCCTACCACCTATCACCCACCACCTACGACCTATAATTGGCGGCTTCCATGAGCACGGTGCCGACTCTGCCGTTCGATCCGGCCGCCGTCCCTCACGTGGACCAGGTCGGGGTCGAGGAACGAGCGGCGGGGCTCGGGAAGCGGTCGATCAAGAAGGACGCGAAGAAAGCGGGGATCCGACTGGCCATCTCGATGATCGACCTGACGACACTGGAAGGAAAAGACTCCGAGGGGAAGGTCCGGCAGATGTGCCGGAAGGCCATCCAGCCGATGCCCGGCGACCCCACGGTCCCCCACGTCGCGGCCGTCTGCGTCTATCCCAATCTCGTGCCGGTCGCGAAGGAGGCCCTCGAGGGGAGCGGCGTCAAGGTTGCCTCAGTCTCCACCGGGTTTCCCGCGGGGCTGGTTCCCCTGCCGGTCAAGATCGAGGACACGCGGCGCGCCGTCGCCATGGGCGCCGACGAGATCGACATGGTGATCGACCGCGGCGCGTTCCTGGCCGGCGACTACGGCAAGGTCAGCTCCGAGATCCTGGCGGTCAAGGACGCTTGCGGCGAAGCTCACCTGAAGGTCATTCTCGAGACCGGCGAGCTCGAGACCTACGACAACGTGCGGAAAGCCTCGCACCTGGCGATGGCGGCGGGGGCGGACTTCATCAAGACCTCGACGGGCAAAGTCGCCCCGGCGGCCACCCCAGCGGTCGTGCTTGTGATGCTGGAGGCGATCCGCGACTTCTACCTGGATACGGGGCGCCGTATCGGGATGAAGCCCGCCGGCGGCATCAAGACCACCAAGCAGGCGCTCCACCTCCTCGTCCTCGTCAAGGAGACCCTGGGCGACGCCTGGCTGACGCCGGACCTCTTCCGCCTCGGCGCCTCGACCCTGACCAACGACCTGCTGATGCAGCTGACCAAGGAGATGACGGGCAGGTACCAGAACGAGGACTACTTCACGAAGGATTAGCTGAGAACGATGAGCACCGAAGTCACAGATCGAGAGACTCGCGAATCCGCCCGGCGTCACATGGAAGCGGAAAGGCCCCGCCTGGAATTCGGGTCGGCGTGGGAGTACTCGCCGGCGCCGGAGTCGAAGGACCACGTCAAAATCGAGAAGCGGTACGGACTCTTCATCGGCGGGCAGTTCGTGCCGCCGAAGTCGAAGAAGTACTTCCAGACGATCAACCCGGCGACCGAAGAGGTCCTGGCCGAGGTCGCGGAGGCGGGCGCCGAAGACGTGGACGCCGCGGTCCGCGCCGCGGAAGAAGCGCACCGCAAGCGCTGGTCGAAGCTCGCGCCGGCCGAGCGCGGCAAATACGTCTACCGCATCGCCCGGATGATCCAGGAGAAGTCCCGCGAGCTCGCCGTGCTCGAGTCCATGAACGGCGGCAAGCCCATCAAGGAATCGCGCGACGTGGATGTCCCGCTCGCGCTGGCCCACTTCTTCTACCACGCCGGATGGGCGGACAAGCTCGAGTACGCCTTCCCGCGGCACACGGTCTCTTCGATCGGCGTCTGCGGGCAGATCATTCCGTGGAACTTCCCGCTGCTCATGGCCGCGTGGAAGCTCGCCCCGGCCCTCGCCTGCGGCAACACGGTCGTGCTGAAGCCCGCCGAGACGACTCCCTTGACCTCGCTCGCCCTGGCCAGGATCATCCAGGAGGCGGACCTGCCTCCGGGCGTCGTCAACATCGTCCCGGGGGCGGGCGAGACGGGAGCTCACGTCGTCAATCATCCGCGCGTCCGGAAGGTCGCCTTCACCGGTTCGACCGAAGTCGGCAAGATCATCCAGCGGGCCGTGGCCGGGACTGGCAAGCGGCTGACGCTGGAGCTCGGCGGGAAGGCGGCCAACATCGTCTTCGAGGACGCCCCGCTCGACCAGGCCGTCGAGGGGATCATCAACGGCATCTACTTCAACCAGGGGCACGTCTGCTGCGCGGGCTCGCGCCTGCTGGTGCAGGAATCAGTGGCGGACGCGGTGCTCGGCAAGCTCGAGCGGCGGATCGCGACGCTGCGGCTGGGAGATCCGCTGGACAAGAACACCGACGTCGGCGCCATCAACTCGAAGATGCAGCTCGAGAAGATCCGCGAGCTCGTCGCCTGCGGGGTCGAGGAGGGCGCGGAGATCCACCAGTCCTCCTGCGCCATCCCCGCGAAGGGCTTCTTCTTCCCACCGACGTTCTTCACCGGCGTCGCGCAGTCCCACCGGATCGCGCGCGAGGAGATCTTCGGGCCGGTGCTCGCGGTCATGACCTTCCGCACGCCGGAGGAGGCGGTCGAGAAGGCAAACAACATCCCTTACGGGCTCTCCGCCGGCATCTGGACGGACAAGGGCTCGAAGATCTTCAAGATCACGTCCAAGATGAAGGCCGGCGTCGTGTGGGCCAACACGTTCAACAAGTTCGACCCGTCCTCTCCCTTCGGCGGCTACAAGGAGTCGGGCTTCGGGCGCGAGGGCGGTGTGCAGGGGCTACGCGCCTACGTGGAGCTGACATCTTAGCGAGGCCGGGCAAGTGAGAGTCGACCACAGTCATCAGCTTGACGCCCGGCCTCGGAAGAGAGAGTTCAAAGGCAGTTGCGCGAGGTGAGAGGCAGAGAAATGTCGTTGGATGTCCGGAAGACCTACAAGCTCTACGTCGGCGGGGAATTCGTCCGCACGGAGTCCGGGCGGTACGACGCCGTCGAGTCGGCGAAGAAGAAGTTCCTGGCCAACGTCTCCCGCGGATCCCGCAAGGACCTGCGCGAGGCGGTGCGCAAGGCCCGTGAGGCGCAGCCGGGGTGGGCGGCGAAGACCGCGTACCTGAAGGGCCAGATCCTCTACCGGATGGCCGAGATGCTCGAGGGTCGCGCGGAGTCCTTCGAGAAGGTCCTGCGCGACTCGCCGGGCCTCTCCCCCGCCGCGGCGAAGAAGGAAGTCCGCGCCTCGATCGACCGGCTCGTCCACTACGCCGGCTGGTCCGACAAGTACACCGCGATCCTCGGCACGGTGAACCCCGTCGCGTCCTCCTACTTCGACTTCTCGGTGCCCGAGCCCATGGGCGTCGTCGGCATCGTCGCCCCGGACGCGCCGGACCTGCTGGGGCTGGTCTCGCACCTGGCGCCCGTGATCGTCTGCGGCAACGCGGCGGTCGTCCTCGTGTCGGAGACGTCGCCCCTGGCCTCGCTGGAATTCGCAGAGGTCCTCGCGACGTCGGACCTCCCCTCCGGCGTCGCCAACCTGATCTCCGGCCGCCGCGAGGAGCTCGTCCCGCACCTGGCCCGCCACATGGACGTCCTCGCGATCTCCGACGCGGCCGGCGACGCCGCCCTCTCCAAGCAGATCGGCCAGGACGCGGCCGTCAACGTCAAGCGGGTCCGCCGCTACGCCCTCCCCGACTACTTCTCCGGGAAGGCCCAGGGCCTCGACTACATCGAGGCCTTCACCGAAACCAAGACGACCTGGCACCCCATCGGGGTCTGATCAGCCCCTCGCGGCGACCTCTTCCAGCTCGGGTCCCTCCAGCGCGAACTTGATCCACTCGTGGGGGCGGCGGGCTCCCAGGCGCTCGTAGAAGCGCATGGCGTGCTCGTTCCAGTCGAGGACGGCCCACTCGATGCGGAGCGCGCCGCGGGAGACCGCCTCGCGGGCGAGGGCGGCCATCAGGGCTTCGCCGATTTTGCGGCTGCGGGCCGATTCCGAGACGACGAGGTCCTCGAGGTAGAGGAACGGCTTCGCTCGAAACGTTCCGAGGTGCTCGTAGAAGAGAGCGATGCCTTCGACGCGGCCGTCCACCTCCGCCACGAGGGCGTCGAGCCTCTTCGACTCGAAGATCCAGGAGAGGAGCCTCGCGGCTTCCTCGTCGTCGGGCGGGGTGAGCTTCTCGAACCGCGCCAGCTCCCGGTCGAGCTCGACGATCCGCGGGCCATCCTCGACGCGGGCCCTCCGAACGGGGATTTCTCTACTCACGCCTCACGCCTCACCGCGTCGCCGCCTACTTCTTGATGGCGACGACCCTTGCCATGTCCACGAGGCTGACCAGCCTGATCGCCTCGTCCGGCCCGACGTTGGCACCCTCGCCAAGCACCAGCCGGGAAGGCGCGGCGACCACGGTGACGAGCGTCGTGGGGCGCCCCGACGACCGGTCCGTCACGAGGAAGGCCTTGCGACCGGCGAACTCGACCTCGCGCGTCTCGACGGCGCCGGTCTGCTTCGCCTGCTGGAAGGCCTTGCGCAGGTCCGGCGTCAGGTCTCTGGCCGCCGCGTAGTCCTGGATCGCGATCCGGAACTGGCTCGTCGAGCTCTTGCTTTCGATCCTCTGGAAGAAGCGGGAGACCTCGACGTGCGCGCCCATCTCGTTCTCACTGTCCTCGGGGAGCGGGTCCGACGGCGCCGCGGCGAACCCCGGAAGGGAGGCGGGAAGCCCTTCGCGGAGTGTCAGCGGCCAGACAGGTTTGTCCGGAGCTCCTCCCGCCCGCGCCGCCAGAGAGAGCGAGGCGAGCGCCAGAAGGGCAGCTCGGGGGAATCGCACGAGATCAGAATAACCGATTGTCCTCGCCGGATGTCTCCCCCGCGCCCGGCACGATTCTTGAAACCCTGATACGTGGCAGCCCATGTGTGGGCTTCCGGAGGGGGAGAAACATGAAACGTTGGAGCATCCTGCTGACGGCAGTTGCGTTCCTCGCCGCGGGCGCGGCCGTGGGGCAGACCGCATCCGAATCGAAGACCAAGGAAAAGAGCGGTCACGACAGCACCATGACCACCAAGACGAAGACCGCGAGCGGGACCGTCAAGGAATACGAGGCCGGCAAGAAGATCAAGATCACCGGCCCTGGCGACAAGACGTACAGCTTCGACCTGGACGAGAACGCGCGCGTCGACGGGAACATCTCCGTCGGCCAGATGGCGAAGGTCGAGTACACCAAGGACAACGCCGGCAAGGACCACGTGACCGTCCTCTCCGAAGCCAAAGGCGGCATGAGCTCGACACCCTCGAAGGCCGAAGCGGCCGAGGCGAACGCGGCCCATGGCGGCTCGATGCACATGGAATCGACTTCCAAGCACAAGGGTCCCGGGCCCGACACCAAGACGAAGACCGAGACCGTCATCGGGACCGTGAAGACTTACGAGGCCGGCAAGAAGATCACTGTCACCGGCCCCAAGGACAAGGATTACACCTTCGATCTCGACGAGAACGTCGCGATGAAGGGGACGACGAGCGTCGGGGACCGGGTCAAGGTCACCTACTCCAAGACGGACGGCGGCGACAAGGTCACGACGATCATGCCGGCACCGACGGCGTCGCATTCGAAGAAGGCGAAGAAGTCCGCCGCCTGATTCATCCGGCGACGGCGCGACCCCCCGCATGGTGCGGGGGGCTCGTTTTGGCGCGGCGAGATCATCCGAACCGCCGCGCGGAAAGAAGGAGGTCCCGATGAAATGGCGCAGCCTCTTCCTGGCAATTGCGACCGCGGCCCTGGCCACGCTCGTAAGCGCCCAGGAAGTGACATCGAAGACGACGACCATCGAAAGCTCCGCGAGCCCGAAGGTCGTCACCATCACCGGGGAAGTTGTCCGTTTCGAGCCGGGTCAGACGATCGTTCTCCGCGGGCCCGACCAGAAGGTCACGACCTACACGCTTGGCCCGTCGGTCACCCTGCCCGCCGACATGCAGGTCGGACGCACGGTGACGGTTTCGACGGAGCCCGCGAGCGACGCCAGCGGCCCGGCCCTCGTCACGAAGGTCACGACGACCACCATGACGTCGGACGGTCAGAAGAAGACGACGGTCGAGCGGACGGAAACGAGCCCCAGCGGCGAGACCATGAAGACCACCACGACGACCATCGAGGGGACGGTCTCGGCCTATGAGCCCGGCCAGTTCATCACCATCGAGAAACCCGATCACAAGACCGTGCGGTACACGATCACTCAGGAATCGCAGCTCCCGCAGGATCTGGCGATCGGGAAGACGGTCACCATCCGCACCTACACCAACAACGGCACCGAGTTCGCGCGTCAAGTGACGATCACCAAGGTCAAGACCAAGTAGGCCGTTCTCGGCGGACAAGAAAAAAGGCGGTCCCGAAGGACCGCCTTTTGTTTAGTGCCGGATCGACAGCTACTTCTTGGCCCCCAGGATGGCGTCCTTCGCCTTCTTCGACACGCGGAACTTCACCACGCGCTTGGCGGGGATCTTGATCTCCTCGCCGGTCGCCGGGTTGCGTCCCATCCGGGCCTTCCGGTTCACGAGCACGAGCTTCCCGACTCCGGGGATCGTGAAGCTGTTCCGCGCCTCCTTGTAGGCCAGGGCGGTCAGGTCGTCGAGGAACTGAGTGGCGACCCGCTTGGTCTGCCCGGTGGACTTGGCCAGGTGATCCGCGATCTGGGACTTCGAAAGCGCCTTCCCGGAATCTTTTGCCATATGCGTTACCCCTTCTTCTGTTTTCTATCGCCGTTGCCGGCGTTGTTCAATTGGGCCGCTATTCTATCCACCGACCGAAGCGTCAAGCAAAAAAAAGCGCGTTCCACGAAGTTTTTTCGAGGGCGCGAAGATAACATCGTTTCGCCTTCGAGGAGGGTACGATTGCGGAAAAGGGCGGCGGCCCTCCTTCTGCCGGCGCTCGCGTGCCTCGCCGCGGCGGACTGCGGCGGGCGCTCCGACCTGCAGGTCGCCCGCCGGATCCTCGAGAGCCACCGCCGGCACGCCCGGGTCAAGCCACTTCCCGGGGCGCAGGTCGTGCGCCTGGAGCTCAAGGCCTCGGGAGGCGAGGGCGAGGCGGGGACCGGCCGGATCGAGTGGGACGGCCAGACCTACCGCGAGACGGTTTCCTCCGCGGGCTGGACCACCATCCGTGGAATCCAGGGCGGCAAGGCGTTCTGGACCGACGAGGACGGCGTCACGCGCGTCTGCTCCGAGCCGGTCCTCGCGGAACTGCTGACCCGGGCGTATTTCTGGCGCCGCGCCTGGCTCTTCGACGACTTCGGCGGGGCGAAGGTCTCGCTCGGGCCTGCCGACGACCGATCCGTCTCCGTGGACCTCGTGCCGCGGTTCGGCAATCGCCTGCGTTTGACCTTCGTCCGGGGCGACCTCGCGTCCGTCCGGTCGCCAGGCTTCGCCCTGGACTTCCGGGGGCCAGGTGCGTTCAAGGACCGTTCGCGGCCGGGCTCGGAGGTGGAAGGCCGGATTCGCTCGATCGGCCTCCCGTCGGGCGCCCTGCCGGACAAGGAAACCGGCGGCTGGTCCGCGCGCTGGTCGTCTTCGCCAGCCGAGGCGCCCCTCGTTCGCTCCGGCGGAGCCATCGCGGTGGACGGCACGATGGCCGGAGTTCCGGTTCGAATCGCCTTCGACGGCTCCGCCGACGGTCCTCTCCAGGTCCGGGAGGGCCTCGCCAGGCGCCTGGGGCTCTCGCTCCAGCGCGACGTCCTCGGCCGAATGGTCGGGACCGCCGGCCCGCTGGTCGTGGGCACGCTCTCGTGGCCTTCGCTCCTTGTCGAGGTGTCCGAAGGTCTTCCGGAAGGCAGCGACGTTCGGGCCGGGGGCGTCTTTCTCCGGGAGACGGTCATCGAGTTCGAGTCTCCCGCCTCGCGAATCCGGTTCTACGACCCCCAGAAGTGGAGCCCGCCGCCAGGATACTTCAAGGGGTTGCTCGACGACGACGGCGATCGAGCCGTGGCGATCGTGAGCCGCTCGGGCACGCTTCTGCGGTTGCGCGCCGCCGTGCCCGGCCCGCCCCTGCTGCTCTCTTCGGAGGCGGCGCGGAGGGCTGACCTCACGAGCGGCCGCCCGGCGGAGCTGAAGTGGGGGACTGCTCCCCTTCCCCCGCTCTCCGTCTCCCTTCCGGCGCCTTCCCTTTCCTTCCCGGAGTCGGGGTTCGATCCGGAATGGGGAGACGACGGCGCGCTGGGCCAGGATGTGATCCTGGGATTCCACACGTTCCTGGACATGCCCCGGCGGTGGGCCTATTTGCGCCCGCTCGACGCGGGCGCAGGTGTCCGGTGATAGGTGTTAGGTGGTAGAGGTTGGACCCTTTTCCTGGGTCCCCTGCCACCTACGACCTACAACCTACCTAAACGTTGCGGTCTCGACGTCGACCGAAATCGTGGAGTCGCAGCCGGCGCAGAGCACGTCCGGCCGGAGCGCCGCGATTCGCGCTTCCAGGCAGACCACGGCGGCGCAGAACGGGCACTCCACCTCGACGGTCTCCGCCGGAAAAGGCCGCGCCTTGTCGGGCGCGCCCCGGCGGGCCATCCCGGAGCTGGGAAAGGGATCGAATGGCAGCACGTTCTCTCGATTCACCTCTGTTCCTCCTCTGGAAATGAGGACAGGGGGCTCGGATCGTTGGAATCCGGAGGTGCGAGCGACAGCCGAGGGCCGCTCCGGCGCGCCCGCTGAACGAGCAGCGAGGCCCCCCCGACGATGAGGAGCAGCCCGCCCGTCAGCAGCAGGCTCGCGGCGGCCGCGCGGACGGGCCTAGGGCCGTCGGAGATGCCCGGCCGT
>DATFQY010000098.1:0-6645 GCA_035263845.1 Thermoanaerobaculia bacterium
TCGGGACGCCGGGATTCGAACCCCGCGGAAACCCGCACTTTTCCTAGGAATTCGGGAACGTGTCCGAAAACGCGTCCGATGGTGACACCGCAGCGACCTTGAGAGAGTGGCTGATCCACCTGGAGAACGCCGGCCTGCTGAAACCCGGCGCGACCGTGCGGATATTGACGCACCGGAAGCTCAAGAGAATCTCCCTGCGGCGCGCTAATCCTGCTTCGCCAGCCGTCTTTGCCCGTTTCGTGGAGTCGCCTGATTCGATCCGAGCCAGGTCAGCGGGATGATCGCCAGGGCTCGCCCGGACGGCGCGTCGAGCGACGGTCTGCCCGGAGCAGAAAAGACCGCAGGGAACCGGACGGCGCGTCGGGGCTCATCCCGGACTTCCTATGAAGGGATGCCGACGCGCCGCACGAGGCCGGCGAAGCGCGCGTCCAGCCGCAATGCGTCGAATCCAGGATCCACGTTCAGGAAGACGAGATAAAACCGCCGCTCGCGAAAGGCGCGGTCCAGCCACGTGAAGGCGAGGTCCTTGTCGCCGAGGATTCCGTAGAAGACCGCGACGCCGTCCGGAGGCAGCGTGCCGGCTGCCCCGGCAGCGAGAACCTTCGGCGCGAAGGCGCGGGCTTCCTCGACCCGTCCCCTCGCGGCCGCGAGCCGCGCGTCCCAGGCGCGGACCTGCACGTCGTCCGGCCAGCCGTCCAGACGGCGGATCTCACCGGCAGCCTCGTCGTAGCGGCCTGCCAGGAGAAGCGCCTGAACGAGGTAGATCCGCAGCTTGGAGAAGCTCGGGTCGAGCGACATCACCTGCCGCAGCTCCGCGATCGCCTCCGGGTAGCGGCGCGCGTAGATGAGGATGTGCCCCACGTCCTCCCGGAGGACGAGCGAGAGCGGATCGATGTCGCGCGCCCTCTGCATCTCCGCGACGGCCGCCTCGAATCGGCCCGCCGCGGCGAGCCAGTACGCGTACCACTGGTGCGCGGTGGCGTAGCCGGGATCGAGCTCGAGGGAGCGACGGAGCTCTCGTTCGCTGCCGGCGAAGTCCCAGTCCGAGAAGAACCGCGTGAATCCCAGCGACGCGTGAGCCTCCGCGAGATCGGGATCGAGGCCAAGCGCTTTCTCGGCGGCGGCCCTCGCCCTGGGAAAGCCGTCGGTCGAAGAGGGCCCGAGCAGGACGTAGGTGTCGGCGAGGCCCGACCATGCGAGCGCGTAGTTGGGGTCTTGCCGCACGGCCTCCTCGAGCTCTTGGACGGATCGTTCCAGGTCGCTGGCTCCCCGCCGGTTCCAGTAGATGCGTCCCCGAACATAGGAGTCGTAAGCAGCCTGGTTCGCCGGCATCGGGCGGCCCTTTCGCCGGTTCAGAGGCAGCCCGATTTCCTGGCCGAGCGCGCCCACCAGCCGCTCGGAGATCGAGTCCTCGAGGTGGAAGGCTTCCGCGGCCGGCTCCTCGAACGAGTCTGACCACAACACCCGGCGGTCCCGGACCCGAACGAGCTCCACCGTCGCGCGGACGCGGCCGCCGGATCGCTGGAGCATTCCTTCGAGAACGCAATCGACTCCCAGGCGCGCGCCGACGGCGGCCGCCTCAGAGCCGGCCAGCATCGCCTGGCGGGACGAGGAGAGGGGGCGCACGAGCAGGCTCGGACGCCGCGAGAGGCGCGAGACCACGGCTTCCGCGATGCCCAGGCCCAGAAGCCCGTCGCCGGCCGCCTCGTCAAAGGGCTTCAGCGGCAGGACGGCAATCGACCGGACGCCCGCGGCAGGCGGCGCGGCCGGCTGCCGGCGCAGCCAGACCGACACGCCGGCGCCGAGGAGAACCGCGGCGGCGCCGGCAACGGCCAGCGCGGCGCGCCGGAGGCGGAAGGTCCGATTGGCGGGGCCTTGCGGCGATGGCTCGGATGAGCGGGTCGAAGTGGATCCAGGCTCCGCCGGCAGCTTCGTAACGAGTCCGATGAAACGGTACCCGCGCCGCGGCACCGTCTCGATGTAGCCGGGATCGGCCGGCCCGTTGGTCAGGGCACGGCGCAGCAGGAAGACGTTCTGAGACAGATTGCCCTCTTCGACGAAAAGGCCGGACCAGAGACCTTCGAGCAGCTCTTCCTTGGTGACGAGGCGGCCGGAGCGCTCCACGAGGAAGACGAGCATCTCGAAGGCGCGGTGCGGCAGCAACACCGGGCGGCCGTCCTGGGTCAGGCGCTGCTCGGCGGGCTCCAGGCGGAACGGACCGAACTCGTAGGCAACCGGCGATCGCGTCGGGCTGGACGACGAAGGCGTAATTGAGACAACCATGAGAAGTCCTTGAGGAATTCTCCGAGGCCCCCGACGTATCTGCAAAGGCAGAACGGGCTGCGATTCTATCGCCTTCTTGGAGAGCGAGAGGGGGCGATTGAGCCGCTGGCCGGGCGGGGCCGCGCCGGGCGGAGACGAAGAAGGAGGCAACGCATGGAGGCATGGCGCTGCGTTCGGATCGGATTGGCTTTCGCGGTCGCGTCTCTCCTCCTGACACGGCTTGCCGGCGGGTCCTGCCTGGCCAACTGCTATCTGGTCAACACGACGAGCGACACCTTGAATCCGAGCTGCGACGTCTCCGGGGTCGGAACCTGCAGCCTGCGCGATGCGCTCACGAAAGTCGCGTTGAGCAGCAACAACGTGATCCATTTCGCCATCGGAACCGGCCAGCAGACCATCATTCTCCTGAGCGACCTTCCGGACATCGTCGTGGGCGACGTGACGATCGACGGGACGACGCAGCCGGGATACGCGGGCGTGCCCCTGATCGAGATCAAGAGGGGAACCTCGGGAACGGCCAAGCACGGCCTCCGAACCCGGCAAATGAACGGCCGACTCATCGCAAAGGGGCTCGTGATCAACGGCTTCATCGGTGTGTGCTCGGCCGGCATAACCTGCGCCGCGATCATTCTCAGCGAGTCGTCCGACCTCGTTCGACCCGGCGGGCACACAATCAAGAACTGCTACATCGGTACGGACGTGACCGGCGCTATAGCCGACGGCAACCAGATAGGAATCGCGGACAACTCGGAGGGCGGCAACACCTTCGGCGGGACCACGGCGGCGGACCGCAACGTCATCTCGGGCAACCAGACGGGGATCACGATCGGCTTTACCGCCGGCGCCGGCTATTCCGTCCAGAGCATGATTCAGGGCAATTACTTCGGAACCAATGCGGCGGGCAACGCGCTCCTCTCCAACGTCTACGGGGTCTGGACGGGAGCGCCATTCCCCGGATTCACTCCGGGAATCCTGGTCGGAGGCAGCGCACCGGGTGCCGGAAACCTCTTCGCTACGACGACCGGTAACGGGGTCGAGCTCGACCTGGGAACCAACGACGTCGTCCAGGGCAACACGTTCGGCCTCGACGCGACCGGCATGATTTCCCTGGGCATCAATCAGGGGATCGTCCTGAGGGGCGAGGTCAACGCGACGATCGTCAACAACAAGATCGCCATCAATCCCAACGGCGGGTCGACCGGCATCTTCCTTTCATCCTTCGGACTCTCGTTCATTCCGACGACGGGCGCGGTCGTGCAGGGCAATTTCATTGGAACCGACGTAACCGGGAATCATGCGCTGCAAGGCGGGGGGCAAGGCATTCAGATCGAAATCAACGCTCGGAACAACCTGATCGGAGGAACGGGGCCGGGCCAGGGCAACGTCATCGGCGGGTTCCACGACGGCATCCTCATCACCGGAGGCTTCGGTCAGAACCCCGGGAGTACCGGCAACGTCATCCAGGGCAACCGGATCGGAATCGGAATCGGCGGGGCGCCGATCCCCAACATCACTAACGGCATCAACGTCAACTCGCCGGAGGGCAAGACGGTGATCGGCGGCGTCAATCCGGGTGAGGGGAACATCATCGCGTTCAACGGCACCAACATTCCAGCCTCGTCCGTTCCGGGGATTACAGTCCAGAGCGGGGAGGGCAACCGGATCAGCGGGAACTCGATTTACGGCAACACGGGCCTCGGCATCGACATCGGGCGCGACGGCGTCACGGCGAACGACCCGTGCGACCCCGACATCGGGCCCAACAAGCGGCAGAACTTCCCGGTCCTCACGTCGGTGACGGGTGGCACGAGCACGCGCATTCAGGGAACCCTGAACAGCACGGCCAACACCCTGTACCGCCTGGAGTTCTTCGCGAGCAACGCCTGCGACCCGTTGGGCAACGGCCCGGGGCAGTCTTTCATCGGTTACCTCGACGTCACCACGGACGGCAACTGCAACGCGACCTTCGACGTGACTTACCTCTACGCGACGGTCGGCGGTCAACCGGTCACGGCCACCGCGACCGACCCGTCGGGAAACACGTCCGAGTTCTCCGCCTGCCGCGGCAGCGTCCTGACGCAAGCGGCGGCGCTTCTCGTGGATCCGGCCGCCGACGGAGGCCTGTCTGACGGGAACGGCGTCCTGGAGCCCGGCGAGAGCGTCTTCGTCCGCCCGTCGTGGAAGAACGTGAGCAGCGACGGGATCAGCCTCACCGGAACGGCGTCGAGCTTCACGGGCCCGGCCGGCCCGGTCTACACGTTGAAGGATTCGACGGCAGACTACGGTCTCGTCGCCAGCGGCGCGACGAGCAACTGCTCGAGCGCGACCGGAAACTGCTACGAGGTGGGCGTCTCGAACCCGCCCAACCGGCCGTCGACGCACTGGGACGCGATGCTGACGGAAACCCTTTCCACGGGCGAGCCGCCGAAGGTCCGGCTCCTGCACGTCGGCCTGAGCTTCACCGACGTGCTCAAGTCCCACACGTTCTACTCCTTCATCGAGCGGCTGCTCCACAGCGGGATCACGAGCGGATGTTCCCCGACGACCTTCTGTCCCGACGACTACGTCTTCCGCCTCCAGATGGCGATCTTCATCGCGCGAGCGCAGGCCGGCAGCGACGCCGCCATCCCCGTCAGCGGCTCCGCGCAGGGGAACCCCTACAACTGCGTCGCCGGGGGGACCTCCCTGTTCACGGACATCGACCCCACCAACCCCTTCTGCCGCCACGTCCAATACATCTTCTCGACCGGCGTGACGAACGGCTGCGTCATGACGCCGCGCATGTTCTGTCCCAACGACAACGTCACTCGCGGCCAGATGGCCCTCTTCATAGGCCGGGCGGTCGCCGGCAGCGACGCGGCGGTCCCGCTCGCCTATGCGGACCCGGTCACGGGAAAGAGCTACAGCTGCAACGGGGTGAGCCCGAATCTGCACTTCACCGACATCACGACGTCGGACATCTACTGCCGCCACACGCACTACCTCTGGGCGAAGGATGTCATCTCCGGTTTCCCCGACGGGACCTACGGCCCGGAGCTTCCCGTGTCCCGCGGCGCCATGGCCAAGTTCCTCGTCAACGGTTTCGGATTCGCCCTCTACGGTCCGTGAACCGTGGGCTCTCCCGCGGACCGGCCGTGTTGGCTCGAGGCGTATACTTTCTGACCCTGCCATGACCCGTCCCGCGGGGACCCGCTACGGCTCCTACGAGCTTCTCGGCTCTCTTGGCGCCGGAGGGATGGGCGAGGTCTACCGCGCCCGGGACACGCGGCTCGGCAGAGAGGCGGCGATCAAGATTCTCCCCGAGAACCTCACTGGCGACGCCGAGCGGCGGGCGCGCTTCGAGCAGGAAGCCCGCGCCGCTTCCGCCTTGAATCATCCCAACATCCTGACCGTTTACGACATCGGCACCTCCGACGGAGAGCTGTACATCGCGATGGAGTACGTGGATGGCCGTACTCTCCGCGAGATGCTCGTCGGGGGCGTCCTCCCGACACGCAAGCTGCTGCCGATCGCGACTCAGATCGCCGACGGCCTCGCCAAAGCGCATGCCGCCGGCATCGTGCATCGGGACTTGAAGCCCGAAAACATCATGGTCAACAAGGATGGCTTCGGCAAGATCCTCGACTTCGGGCTGGCGAAGCTTGCCCTGCCCGAGACAGGGGGTGAAGGGAGCTCACAACTCGCGACCCTCGCGGCGCCAGGAACCCGTCCGGGGCTCGTCCTCGGGACCGTCGGCTACATGTCCCCTGAACAGGCGAGCGGCGCGCCCGTGGACTACCGATCCGACCAGTTCTCTCTAGGAGCCATCCTCTACGAGATGGCCACCGGCCGGCGCGCGTTTCAGAAGAAAACCGCGGTCGAGACGCTCTCGGCGATCATCCGAGAAGAGCCCGAGCCGATCTCCGGCGCCGCTTCGGCGCCAGCGCCGCTCAAGTGGATCGTCGAGCGCTGCCTTGCTAAGGACCCTGATGACCGTTACGCCTCCACACGAGACCTCGCCCGGGACCTCAAGCAGGCGCTCGACCATCTGTCGGAGGCTTCCGGCGAGGTGCCCGCCGTCGCGAAGCCAATGGCCGGGCGACGCGCCGCCTGGGCGGCCGCTCTCCTGGCCGTCGCCGTCGTTCTTGGCCTGGATCTCGCGCTGCGCTGGAGGACCGGCATGGCCTCGGCCGCGACGCGCGCAGCGACATTGAAGCGGGTGACCTTCGCCCCGGGGCTGGAGGACGAGCCGTCCTTCTCGCCCGACGGGAAGTTTCTAGCGTACACGACGGATGAGCGGGGCAACCTCGACGTCGTCGTGCTGCCTCTCTCGGGCGGCGAGCCGATCCGCATCGCCGACAGCGACGCGGACGAGGCACAGCC
>DATFQY010000099.1:0-48841 GCA_035263845.1 Thermoanaerobaculia bacterium
GACTGCTCGCGGTCGCTCGCAGCGCCTTCGAAGAGCACCCCGGCCGATTCCACTCCGACGAGCGGATTCCGCACGCCGGCGCCGTCCGCGTCTACGAGGAGTGGATTCGCTCCTGCCTCGAAGGGTGGGCCGACCAGATCGTCGTCGCCGACTGCCGGGGGACCATCGCCGGGTATTCCGCCTGGAAGAAACCGTCGGAGCTGGAGAGGCGGCTCGGCATCGAGCTCGGCCATTACAGCATCGGGGCGGTCTCTCCCGAGCACGCTGCGAGCGGCCTCTTCCGCGCGCTGACCGCCGAGGGAATGCACTACCTTTCGCTGCACGCCAGGCTCGCCGAGGGCCCCACGCACGCCGCCAACGTCCCCGTCCAGCGGGCTTATGCCTCCCTGGGCTGGCGGGCGGCGGGCGCGCGCCACGGGTTCCACCGCTGGTCGACGGCATGACGCGGGAGCCGGCTCGCTGGGCGATCCCCTTCAACCGCCCATCGCTCGCCGGGCGTGAGGAGGAGTACATGCGCCGCGCCGTCGCGTCCGGCCACCTCTCCGGCGACGGCGAGTTCACCCGGGCGTGCCACGACTACCTCCGCGGCGCCCTCGGCGTCCCGGCCGCCCTCCTCACGACCTCCTGCACGCACGCCCTCGAGATGGCGGCGATCCTGCTCGAGGTCGGCCCGGGCGACGAGGTCATCCTCCCCTCCTTCACGTTCGTCTCGACGGCCAACGCCTTCGTGCTGCGCGGGGCGAGACCGGTCTTCGCCGACATCCGGCCCGACACGATGAACCTGGACGAGACGAAGCTTCCGTCCCTGGTCACGCCGCGCACCCGCGCGATCGTCGTGGTCCACTACGCCGGCGTCGGCTGCGAGATGGACTCGATCCTGGCGACCGCGGGGAGGGCCGGCGCGGCGGTCGTCGAGGACAACGCGCACGGCCTCTTCGGACGCTACAGGGGGAAGTTCCTCGGCACCTTCGGCTCGCTCGCGACGCAGAGCTTCCACGAGACGAAGAACTTCACCTGCGGTGAGGGAGGCGCTCTCCTCGTCAACGATCCCGCGCTGATCGAGCGCGCGGAGGTCATCCGTGAGAAGGGGACGTACCGGACGCGGTTCTTCCGCGGCGAGGTCAACAAGTACACGTGGAGAGACATCGGGTCGAGCTACCTCCCGTCGGAGCTGCTGGCGGCGTTCCTCCTCGCCCAGCTCGAGGAGCGCGAGAAGATCCAGGTGCGGCGCCGGAGGATCTGGGATCGCTACGCTCACGAGCTCTCGGATTGGGCGGCGGATCACGGGGCGCGCCTGCCGGCGGTGCCGGAGCACTGCGAGCACCCGTCGCACCTCTTCTTCCTGATCCTGCCCTCCGAGGCTGTCCGGCGCGCGCTCATCGAGCACCTGAAGGCCCGCGGGATCCTCGCCGTCTTCCACTACCTGCCGCTGCACCTCTCGGAGATGGGCCGGAGCCTGGGAGGAGTCCCGGGAAGCTGCCCGGTCACCGAGGAGCTGAGCGCGCGGCTCCTGCGGCTTCCCTTCTTCAACGACCTGACGGAAGAGGAGCAGTCCAGGGTCATCGAGGCCGTCTGTGATTTTTCATGACTTTCCCGGATGAGGCGCCGGGCTTCCTCTTCGGGGTCAAGGCCGGGCATTTCTGGTTCACGCACCGCCGCCTCGCGATCCGGGACGCGGCGCGCGCCTGCTTGAACGGCCGGGACCGCGCGCGGGTCCTCGACCTGGGGTGCGGCGACGGCGAAGTGCTCGCCGAGCTGGCGAAGGACTTTCCCGCGGTCGGAATGGATCGGAGGATCAACGATCTGTCCCTGGCTCAGCGCCGCGGGGCGCGGAGGCTGGTCGCGGCCGACGGCGAACGTCTTCCGTTCAAGCCGGGTTTCGACCTCGTCGGCCTCTTCGACGTCGTCGAGCACGTCGAGGATGACCTCGGGCTCCTGCGCCGCGCCGCCGGCCTCGTGGCGCCGGGAGGATTCGTCCTGCTGACGGTCCCCGCCGACCCGAAGCTGTGGGGAAAGTACGACCGCTACGCGGGCCACTACCGCCGTTACTCGAGGGCGGCTCTCGACGAGCTGCTCCGCCGAGCCGGCCTCGAACCGAGGCGCATCGCACCCCTCTTCCGCATCCTCCGTCCGCTCGCCCGGGTCCAGGCCATCCTCCACGGCAACCAGGAGGTCACCGACCCCGCCCGTGAGTATGCCGTCTCCCCCCTCTTCAACCGCCTCCTGGCCGGCGCCCTCTCCGCCGAGCGCAAACTCCTCGGAGACTCCGACAGATTCGGCGGCACCTCCTGGCTGGCCACCGCCCGGGTCCCGCAGGAACGCGCGGTTCCCTCGGTGCCGTAGGGGCGGGCCTTGCGCCCGCCCGCCTCCAGCACGACTACGCGGTCACGTCTCTTTTCCGCGATGCGACCGCTAACGCCACCGCCAGAAGCGCTCCCATGACGAATAGCCCCACCGCGAGGTTCCACATCGGCGGCCGGTAACTCAACCTCACCTCATACGCCCCCGGCTCCAGCCACAATCCCACGAATGCGTGATTCACCCTCACCGTCTCGACGCGCGCTCCGCCCACCAACGCCCGCCACCCCGGCCACGCCGGGATCGACGTCGCCACCAGCGCCCTCGACTCCACCTTCGCGTCGATCAACAGGTCCGCCCCGCTCTCCCGAACCGAGATTTCCGCCCGCCCGTTGTCCACTTCCTTCCCGGACCCCACGGACAGCCACGCGCGTTCCCCGAAGTCCGTCTCCGCCGCCATCTCTTCCAGCCTCGCCGCTCCGTCCGGCTCGGTCCGCACTTTCCGCGGCACGAACGCCCGCCCGAGCGCGCGCGGGTTCTCGAACAGCGCGGCCTCCGCGTCCCGGCTCCGCGCCGACCAGCTTTGCGGGGCCTCCTCGCCCGGCGCCCCAATCGCGAACCGCGCATTGGCGAGCGACAGAAACGGCCGCGCGAGATCCCCGACGAGCTGGTGCGAAGCGTTGCGCGGGGCGCACCAGAGCGGGAACGTCTCGCCCAGCTCGGCCAGCGTGAACGGCTCGTAGCCGCGGACGTCCTCGATTCCGTAGAGCGTGGCCGCGTTGGGGCGGAAGACGTCGTCGCGGGCGACCACCCGGTACGGGGACCCTCCGGCCGGAAGCGCCTCGAGAAACCGCAGCGGCGAGGCGACCGATCCGCGCGGGAGCGTGGGATAGACGCCTCCCATCTCGGCACGGCGCTGCGCGGCGAGGAGCAGCAGCGCGGACACCGCGAGCGCCCGGCCGCCCCGACGCGACGCGACCGCGGCGACCGCCAGGACGGCGACCGGGACGAGCTCCGCCGCCATCTCCCTCCGGATGAAGGCCGGCGCGAGCTCCCGGTCCCGGAACACCGGCCGCGCCAGCACGGTCCAGCCGATCAGGACCGCCAGCACCGCCGAGCACGCGAGCGCAGCCGATCCCTTCTTTCCCTCGCGCTGGATCTCGTCCGCGCCGAATGCCGCCAGGCCGGCCAGGCCGAAGGCCGCGAAAGAAACCATCAGCCAGTTCAGCGCCACGTGGAAGCCCGGAAGCGCCGCGGTGAGATCGAGCAGCACGGGCGCACTCGCGCCGTACCCGAGCCCCGCCACGTAGTACCCCAGGAAGAGATATCGGCCGCGCCGCTGCCCTCGCAGCGCGAGGACGGCGAGCGGAAAAAGGACCGCTCCCGAATACGCCATCGGCATTCCCGAGCCGTCGTGGCGCCGGTCCTGAACGGGGCTCCGCCCGTAGATCCCGTGGGAAAACGGAAGCGCGGCGGGGAGAAGACGGCGGGCGGATTCCCGAGCGGAGACGGACTGCCGGACGGAGTCGGCGGCGCCGGACCCCGGGAGGCGCTCGTGGTACACGGCCGTCCTCGGAAGAGCGTCGAGGAGCGGCAGCAGGATCGGCGCCCCGATCAGGACCGCGAGCAGCCCGCCCAGGAGCGTGCTTGCGACGGGCCGAAGGACTTTCCGTGTCGGGCTCCCGAAAATTTCCCAGAGAAAGTAGACCGCGCCCCCCGCCAGCCCGTGGAAGAACGTCTCCGGGTGTCCCCCCGTGAGGCCCAGCAGGAGCGCGGCGGCGAGAAGACCGACGGAACCGGCACCGGGACGGCGAACGAGCCGGCGCAGGCCTAGAAGCAGAAGCGGGAAGGTCGCGACGGGCGGGCCGATCGCGAAGCCGTTCCAGAAGAGGAGGTACGTCGAGAAGCCCCAGGCGGCGGCGCCGGTCAGCGCCGAAAGCCCCGACACCTCGTGGTCGCGGAAGAACAGGAAGGCCGACAGCAAGCCCAGGAAGATCGTGACCGTGCAGGAGAAGGTGAAGGACAGCTCCAGCGGCAGCCAGATCCCGGGAAACGTCCCGGGGTGCAGGAAGGAATCGCCGGCGCCCGGAAAGAGAGGAGCCCCGAGCAGATCGAAGCGATTCCAGAACGGGAACCGGCCGTTGGAGATCGCTTCGCGCACGGCGGCCCGCCACGGGAGGTTGGCAAACGCGACGTCGGAGAGAATCGGGTTGCGGATCGAGCCGACCTCCCTCGCCATGGCGGTGTTGCGCCACGGATCGCTTCCGAAATACAGGTCCGCCGGTCCGTAGATCCCGCCGATCAGGAACGCTCTGCCCGTGAAGAGGAGCGGAAAGAGCGCCAGCGTCAGCCCCGCCGCCGGCGAGACCCTCCCCACGAACCGGTTGGCGAGAAAGAGGAAGACGGACGCCGCCCCGGCGTAGGTCGCCCAGAGCAGCACCGTCTCGAATCTCAGCGGCGGGCCTCCGTCGGACTAATCGGAACCGGAAGTGGGCGGTCGCGCTCACCCTGGCGCACGCGGCGCAGAATCGGGACGGCCGCGAGGACGAGAGCGGCGGCCGCCCCGGCGAGCAGGCTCCAGAGGGAGACCTTCGCTCCGAGGACCGACGACGGGTCGTGAAACGAAAGCTCGAGCCGCGCTCCGGGGACGGCGTCTCGCGTGAGCGTCGCCGCGAGGTTGCCGCTGAGGGCGCGCGTCGCGAGCCCTCCCGAAAACCCCCAGCGCGGGTGGGCGTTCTGGTTGAGCAGGACCTGCGTCCCGTTCGGAGCGCCGGAAGGAAAGACGAGGCGGATACGGCTCCACCCGTCCCAGTTCGCTTCGACGGGGACGCTCTCCTTTCGAGGCGTGACCGCGGAAAGGACGAGCTCCGAGCCTTCCCGGATCTCCCCCTGGACGTACTCGTGCGCGTCGTACGCCTCGATGAGCCCGGTCGTGGGCGAGAGCTCTTCCGCCTGCGAGACGCGCGGCCCGTGGACGTTGCGGATCGCCGTGACGGCCTCCGGCAGGGGCTTCTCCTCGAGCACCAGGCTTCCCCTCTCGCCGACGAACGGCGGGACAATCGAGAGGAGCTGGAAGCCGAGCACGGAAACGAAGATCGCGGTCCACAGCCCGCGGTGCGGATGCTCGCTGGTCGTTTCCGACTGGAGACGCGCGATCGCGACGGCGCAGGCGAGCGCGAGCGGAAGCGCCAGGTATCCCCAGAAGCGGCTCGGGATCCCGATTGCGCCGAACCCGGGAAGCCGGTGGAGAAGGTCGAAGGGCCCGGGCGGGAGCCACGGGGCGACGGCCTTCCACGCACCCAGCCCCAGCACGAACGTCGCTGCGGAGACGAGGAGCATTCGCCGGCGGTCCTCGTCCGGGAAAGCGCGCACGATCGGCCCGCGGTAGCGCACGAGCAGGTACGCGAGGACCGGGCCGGTGTAGAGGGAAAACTCGTGGCCGTTGGCCGGCGCCGGGATGACCTTCCCGCGGAACGGGAGGAGGAAGAACCAGGCGAAGATGAGCGGGTCGATGAAGACCGGCGGGCGCAGGCGCGGGAAGACGAGCGCGTTGGAGGCCAGCGGGAAGTAGTAGATCGCGTCGAGAGCGGCGGCGAAGAGGACCGACCCGATGAAGAAGACGAGGGGACGCGCCGAGCGCCGCTGCCACGAGAGGACCGCGCCGTCCAGGCCGACCCACACCAGCAGCAGCAGCGTCGCGATCGGCGCGCCGTCCGTCGAGAGGACGAAGAACGCGCCTCCCGCGAGGACGAACGCGAGGAGGCGGCGGTTGGCGGCGGCGGCCGGCTCGGTGGGCCCGCGGACCGCGCGCCGCGCCGCCCAGATCCAGAGCGGCAGGCCCAGCGTCCCGAGGAAGACGACGTGGCCGTGGGAGAAGCGCGACAGGATGTAGCCGTTGCCGGTGAAGAGCGAGGCCGCGAGCAGAGCCGCTCGCCGGTCGAGGTTCAGGTCGCGGGCCAGCAGCCACGCGCCGAGCGCTCCGGCGGCGAGAAAAGCGAGGCACGCGATCTTGATCGCGGCGGCCGGGTGCATCACCCGCGCCAGCAGCATCGAGAGGGAGAAGACCGGGACCTGGGGATCCCCGGCGAGCGACATCCCGCCCCGCATCAGCGGATTCCACTGTTTCGGAAGGCCCGAGAGCCGCTCGTTCCACGACGACAGCTCGTGGAAGGAGAGGATCTGGTCCCAGTCCGTGTCTCCGCTGCGAAACAGGAACGCCCCGAACACCGTCAGGTAGACAAGCGGAACCGCCGCCGCCAGGAGAAGCGACGGCGTCAGCCGCCGGGGAGTTTGTTCGCCGGGCTTTTCCGGGCGTGCAACCACGAGGGTTCACGCTATCGGAAATAATGCGCGGTGGGGAGGCATTTCATGATGAACCTTCGTACGGTACTCGCGGCGATCCTTCTGCTGGCCGCCGCCGCGGCGCCCGCCCAGATGCGCCGCCGGGAGACAACGCGGGAAGCCCCGCCGCCGGCCGACGCGGCCTCCGTGGATTCGATCGTGGCCGCGCTCTACGGCTCCGTCAGCCACCCTCCGGGCGGCTCTCCCGACTTCGACAGGATGCGGACCATCTTTCTCTACGTCGGCATGCTCGTTCCGCCGGTCAAGCCCGGCCAGGAGATCATGGGAGCGGACATCGACGGGTTTTCCGCGCGGTTCGAAAAGAGCGCGGCGGCCCGCAAGGAGAAAGGCGAGGCGGCCCAGGGTTTCTTCGAAAAGGAGATCGCGCGCCGGACGGACTGCTTCGGAAACGTGTGCCAGGTCTTCTCGACCTACGAATCCCGCCACACCCCCAACGACGAGAAGCCCTTCGAGCGCGGCATCAACTCCATCCAGCTCGTTCGCGACGGGAAACGCTGGTGGATCGCCTCGGTCGCCTGGGACGCGGAGAAGCCGGAGACGCCGATTCCTCCGCCCTACCTTCCCTCAGCGAAGTAAGGCTGATCGCCGCTCTCACGACCCTGGATTCTAGGCGTTTGCGTGCGCGGGGACGCCGACGCGGACCTCCAAGAAACATGCCTCCTAGGAGGAGGCCAGCCAGTTCAGGACGACCTTTTCGGCCCAGTAGCGCTGCCTGCCCGAGGACACGAACCCGACGTGGCCGCCGCGGACGGTCGTCACGAACCGCACCGACGGCGACGCCGCCGCCTTCGCCCTGGCGAGGACCTCCGCCGGGAGGAACGGATCGTCCTGCGCGGACAGGCAGAGCGTCGGAGTCCGGATCGCCCCGAGGTATCCGATCGAGCTCGACTTCGCGTAGTACTCCTCCGCGGAAGCGAATCCATGGAGGGGCGCCGTGGCGGCGTCGTCGAACTCCTGGAACGTCCGGGCCCGGCGGGCCCGCTCGACGTCGATCCGCGCCGCGGCCTCCGGGAAGCGCCGAGCCGCTTCGACCGCTTTCTTCCGGAGGGTCGCCAGCAGGCCCCGAACGTAGAGCCGGCCCATCCGCCTCTCCAGGTGCTTCGATCCGGCCGCCAGGTCGTAGGGCGTCGAGATGGCCGCGGCGGACGCGATCATTCGCTGGCCCGGATTTTCTCCGAGCCACTTGAGAAGCACGTTGCCGCCGAGCGAGGCGCCGGCCGCGACGTGACGGGCGGACGGCTCGCGCCGCCACATCGTCTCCACCGCGAAGCCGAAGTCCGACGTCTCGCCGGAGTGGTAGAGGCGGGGCCTCCGGTTTGGCAGGGTCCGCGAGAGCCGCTTCGGGTCGCGTGCGCACGAGCGGAAGTTCACGGCCGTACCTCTCCAGCCGCGCCGGGCCGCTTCGGCGAGAAGCCCCTGCGCGTAGACCGAGTGCGAGCTCCCCTCGAGGCCGTGAAGGAACAGCAGCCTCGGGCTGCCCGGCGGGCCCTCGAGGTGGTCGAGGACGAGCTCGTCGCCGTCCGGCGTCTCGAGGACCTCTCGCCGGAAGGGGACCTGCCGCGTCGATCTGGCCAGCCGCCCCCACACCGTCTGGAGGTGCGGTCCCGGCAGCCACCACGCCGGACGGAAATCGAAATCCAACTCAGCTCTTCTCGAAGAGGCAGATCCCCGACCACGGGCGCTTGCCCTTCGGTCCCGAGGAGGTCTCCGGAATCTTCGCCACCAGGCTCAGGAGGAAAGGAAGGCGCTTCGCGCGAGCCGCGGCCTTCAGCGGCGACTCGACCGCGACGAGCCTCCAGCCGTGCTTCTCGAAGAACGCCGGGCCTTCCGGCGGTCCGAACTTCAGCGGCGCCTTCGCTTCTTCCAGCGCCGCGCCGACTTCCTTCTGGAGCATCTGGAGAAGCCCCGGAGAAACGATCTCGAGGACCCAGTGGCGGAACCCCCGCGCGGCGGCGAGGTCTTCGGCGAGCTCCCCGGCCTCCTCGGCGGTCAGGTAGATCAGGAGCCCCTCGGTGATGACGAGGGCATTGCCCGCGCGCTCTCCGAGCCGGGCGAAGAGTTGGCGCCTGGCGGGTACGTCGGAGAGGTCGAGCCGGATTCGTTCGAGCCGGCACGCCGGCTTTTCTTCCGCGAGGATGCGCTCCTTGTAGTCGAGCAGGTCGGGAAGGTCCACCTCGATCCACTCGAGAGAGGGCGGGAGCGACATCCTGTACGGCCGGGCGTCGAGACCCGCCGCGAGGTTGACGACCATGTCCACCCCTGCGGCGATCTGCCCGGCGATGAAGCGGTCATAGAGGACCGTCCTCATGACCCACGCCCACTCGTGCTCGTCGTGGGCGCGCATCTGCCGGGCAATGCTCTCGCCCCGTTCCCCCGCCAGGCGCTCGGCGAAGGGGTCGCGGAAAAGCGCGTCCTGCCTGCCGTTCTCCCGGCCCCGGTAGATCGCCGCCCAGATCGCGGTATCCGAGATATGGCGGATCCTGTCCTCGGGCGAAGACATCGGCGATTCCTCCTGGTCAACGATAAACGAATCGTTTAGGCCGCGCGTCCGAGCGGCAGTTGTGGTATTTCAATGGCGTCGTCCCATGGACAGGAAGCTCGCACTCGCGGCCCTCTTCGCGGCGTCGCTTTCCGCGCTTCCGGTCCTCGCTCAGGACGCGGCGCCCCCGCGCTCGAAGGTGAAGATCACCGGCAGTGGAAACAACGTCGTCCTGGAGCGCCACGCCGCGCCGCAACGCCCCGAGCGGAAATCCGAGCCGGCTCTCGAGGCTGCGCCTGGCCCGATCGACTCCGCCGCGCAGATGAAGGCGTCGGGAGCGAGCGACGCGGCGGTCATCGCGTACCTGAAGTCGCGGGACGACCTTCCCACGGTCATCGCGGCCGAAGACGTCCGCAGGCTGCGGAAGGCCGGAGCCGGGCCGAGCGTGATCGGCTGGCTCTCGAGGGTCGCCGCGCTCGATATCGGGGAGACCGGAGAGGGCCACGAGGTCGCGGCTTATGCCGAGCCCGCGCCCTCCATGGACTACGGCTCGCAGGTCTACGATTCCGGCTATTCGGTCCCGTACTACTACGGCGGCGGCTATTACCCGGGGGGCGGCTACGCGCCGTCCCGTTTCCACAGGTTCGGCCGCGTGTCGCATCCGATCGCCTTACCGCGCATCGCGGCCGGACATCCCGCCGCGCACGTCGCCCGCCCCGCGCCGCATGTCAGCCGGATCACCGGCGTTCCGGCGCGCCGGCTCCTTCCGTAGATGCTCACCTGGTTGTCCTCCGCCGCGGACGGCGCGGAAGCCGGCCCAGGTCGTAAAATTTCCTTGGCGTCGAAATCGGAGCGGCTCCGGAGGTGTTGATATGAGCATGAAGAAACTGGCAACTCTCTCCGCGATCCTGATGCTGGCCCTGGGAGCTTCCCTGGCCGCGGCCCAGACGCCGCAGCCGCGCTCCTCGATCCACTTCTCCAACCCGATGCTGAACGAGGTCGTGCGCATGTCCAACGCCGGGATGCGCAGCGACACGATCATCGCCTACGTCCGCGCGCGCGAGAGCCGGCTCGACGCCGAGCTGACCGCCGACGACTTGATCGAGCTGCGCCGGGCCGGCGTGGACGAATCCGTGATCCAGTACCTCGCCGGCGCCTCGGCCTACGCGGGCGGCGGATCGAGATACCGGGGCGCGCCGAACATTCCGAACGACCAGGGCGTCGATTACTCCAACGACTCCGGCGACGGCGAGACCGTTCCCGTCCAGGGTCAGCCCTACTACGGCTACGGCGGCTGGGGATGGGGCTACCCGTACTGGGGATGGGGTTGGGGATGGGGCTGGCCCTACTACGGCTCCGTCGCCTTCGGCTTCAGCCACGGCCACTTCCACGGTGGACATGGGGGCGGTGGACACGGCGGCCACGGCGGCCACCATTAAGTAACGCTCTTTAGCGGGGGACCTTGCGGTCCCCCGAACCCCTATGCCGGCAGTCCCTTCTTCAGAACCTCCTCGATCTTCTCGCTGAAGACGTCGACTTCGGGGAGGGTCGTGTAGACGTTCGGCGTCACGCGCAGCCCGTCGAACTCGGGATGCATGATCGGCGTCGTCATGATTCGGTGCTTGTCCCAGAGATACGTTTGGAGCTTTTCCGGGCTCACGCCCTCGATGTGGATGAGGCCGATGCCGCAGGAGTCCACCGCGTTCAACGGCGTCAGCACCTTGACGCGCGGGTCCGCCGCGGTCAGCCGTTTCGCCCACCGGTCCCGCAGCAGGCGCAGGCGCGCGGCCTTGCGCTCGGCACCGATGCCGCGGTGAAACGCGATCGCGCCGGCGATCGCGTTGTGGTTGGCGGCGGGATGGGTCCCGATCTCCTCGTATTTCCGGATGTCGCCGTCCATGGACGCCGGCGCGGCCATCAGCGGCCAGATCTTCTTTTGCTTCTCCCGGCGCACGTAGAGAAAGCCCGTGCCGATTGGCGCGAAGAGCCACTTGTGGAGGCTCGTGCCGTAGTAATCGCACTCGAGCTCGTCGCGCCGGAAGGGAAAATGCGCGAAGGCGTGCGCGCCGTCCACGAAGACCTCGATGCCCCGCTCCCTCCCGAGCCGGACGATCTCCTTGACCGGCAGGATCTGGCCCGTCAGGTTCGTGATGTGGGTGACCTCGATGACCCGGGTGCGCGGCGTGATGGCCTTGCGGAAGCGCTCGACGACATCCTCCCGCGAGGGGGGCGGAACGGGAAAAGAGATCTTGTTGACGACGATCCCGTCCCGGCGCGCCCGCTGCTCCCAGGTCGTGATCATGCGCGGGTAGTTCTGGTTCGTCACGATGACTTCGTCGCCGGCCTTCAGGTCGATGCCCAGGCTCAGCGTCTCCATCGCCTCCGAGGCGTTGCGGACGATGGCCATCTCCTCGGGGTCACATCCGAACTCCGCGGCGAGCTCCCGCCTCACCGACTCGATCCGCGGCTCGAGCACGTTCCACATGTGGTGGACGGGGATCTCGTTGGAGAAGCGCAGATCGCGGATCATCGCCTCGAGCACGTGGGACGGCGTCGGGCTGCAACCGCCGTTGTTCAAGTTGACGAGGGTGCGGTCGGCGTCGAAGGCACGGGCGATCTCCGACCAGTACGCCTCGTCATTGGCCAGCTCCGCGGCCGGCCGCGATCCGGCCGAGCGCGAGGCCTGGGCGACGATCCGGAGCGTTTCCGCCCGGAAAGCGGGGAGCGTGAAGCCGGCCGCGAGGCCGGATAGAAGGGCGCGCCTGTTCAGAGCCACCGGAGCCTCCTTTCATCCGTCAGCGTTTCGCCCGCGCGACCAGTTCGATCTCCAGCGGGGCATTTCTCGGCAGCGCCGCGACGATGACGGTCGAGCGGGCAGGCTTGTGGTCGCCCATTCGCTTCGCATACACGGTGTTGAAGGCTGCGAAGTCCTCGGCCTTCGTGAGGAAGACCGTGGTCTTGACGACGTCGGAGAAGCCGAGGCCCGCCGCCTTCAGGACCGCTTCGAGGTTGTCCAGGACTCTCTCCGCCGCCTGTTCAAAAGTCGCCGTCACCAGCTCTCCAGTCTTCGGGTCCAGCGGAATCTGCCCGGCGGCGAACAGGAACCCGCCCTCGACGACCGCCTGCGAGTAGGGGCCGATCGCCTTCGGCGCATCGTCCGTGGCGATGAACTTCATCGGCGGCGAGCCCTTCGCCGGCGCGGCCTTCTCAGCGGCGAAAGCTCGAGCGGAAAGGATCGAAAGCAAAACGGCGGCAGTTACGCGGAGAGAAATCTTCATCGGGCGGCCTCCTTTTCAGAAGGGTCTTCCGGAACGGCTTGCGGAGATTCTACAGAGGCGCGCGCGCGGCCCGCGCCGGTGCGGTTGCGAGGCAAGCCCCGAGGGCGGCCGAGGCCTCGGCATAGCGATAGTCCTCCGCGCCGTAAACCTCGAGCCGGATCCGCCGTGCCTCCTCCAGGAAGGGCACGGCCTCCTCGGCGCCCGCTCGCGAGCAAAGGTAGGCCCCGTAGGCCAGCAGGGTCCCGGCGAGGCGCGGATTCGGGGGCGTGCCGGGCAACTTCTTCTTCAGGATCCCCAGCGCCTCGACGTAGAGCTCCTCGGCGGCGCCGTCGCCGCGCTGCGCCGCCGCGGTCGCCTGGCCGGTCAGCGCCGTGGCGACCAGCGGATGCGCGCCGAGCGCCCTTCGCTGGATCGAAGCCGCCTCGCAATAAAGACTCTCCGCTTCCTCCGGATCTCCCCGGTCGAGGCGAATCTTCCCGAGCACGATCAGGGAGAGCGCGACGTCGCTGTGGTCCCGCCCGAGGATCCGTCGCTTGATGGCGAGCGCCTTGCGAACCAGCGGCTCGGCCTCGGTGTGCTTTCCCCGGACCGACAGGTCGCGCGCCAGGTTGTGGAGGGAGAGGGCGAAGCTCGGGTGCTCTTCGCCGATCAGGGCGCGCTTGAGCTCGATGGCCCTCCGGTAGAGCCGCTCCGCGGCCGCCGTGTCGCCTCCGTTCTCGAGCGCGAAGGCGAGGTCGTTGCTGGCGACCGCGACGTGGAGATGCTCGCCGCCGTGGAGGCGCTCCTCCGCGGAGAGGACCCGCTCGAGCATCCGCGCCGCCTCCGCGTGGAGACCGCGGTCGTTCAAAGTCAGCGCGAGATTCCCCATCGCGGAAACGGCCTCCTCGTCGGCGGGCCCGGACCGCGGGAGTTGGAACTTCAGCGCCTCCCGGAAGAGCGCCTCGGCTTCCGGCAAACGCATCTGCCGGCGGCGGAGCTCTCCGAGCGCCGTCAACGCCGCCGGCAAGCGCGGAGGATCGCCGTCGCGCGCCCGGAGCCGCCGCACGGCTTCTTCCAGGAGCGCCTCGGAGTCGGAGTAACGGCCGAGCTCGCGGTGGATTCTCCCCAGGACCTCCAGCGACTCGACGTAGACTTCCGGTTCCGCCTCCAGCGCCTTCAAGCGCGAGCGCCCTTTCTCCAGCAGCTCCGCCGCCGTGACCTCGCGCCCCTTCGTGTCGCCGGGCCGGCTGCCTTCGAAGAGGGAGAGGAGGAACCGCTTGACCTCGTCCGCCTTCCTCGCCTCGGCCCGCGCGCGGTCCCGCTCGCGCGCGATCCGTCCGGCGTATCCCGTGACCGTCACGGCGTACACGGCGACGAAGAGCGCGGCCACCGCCGCAAGCGAGGCCCCGAGCCGATGGCGCCGGACGAACTGGCGGGCCCGGTGGGAGAGGGGCGAGCGGCGGGCGAGGACGGGCTCGTGATGGAGCCACCGCTCCAGGTCTTCGGCGAGCTGGTCGGCGGAGTGGTAGCGCTCGTCCGGCTCGGCCGCGATCGCCTTCTCCACGATCGCGTCGAGGTCCCCGGAGAGCCGGCGCCGCAGCCTCTCCGGCGCCGCGAGGCTCGGGCGCGGGAGATCCGCCACGGTTCCCGGCCGGCTTTGGCGCGCGCGACGCCCGGAAAGAAGCTCGTAGAGCAGCAAGCCGAGCTGGTAAACGTCGGAGGAGATCGTCACCGGCTCGCCGCGGATCTGCTCCGGGCTCGCGTACTCGGGCGTCAAGAGCCGCATGACCGTCCGCGTCGCGGGCGCGGCACCCCACGCTTCCGTGTCCAGGATCTTCGCGATGCCGAAGTCGAGGAGCTTGACCTCGCCCGCTTCCGTCACGAGGATGTTCGACGGCTTGATGTCGCGGTGGACGACCAGGCGCCGGTGCGCGGCGGCCACGGCGCGGGCGACGGTGACGAGCATCTCGACCCGGCCCCGCACGGAGAGCTGCCTGGAATCGGCCCAGAGGTCGATCGGCTCTCCGTCCACGTGCTCCATCGCCAGCCACGGCCGGCCGTCGGGAGAGACGCCGCCGTCGAGCAGCCGGGCGATCCCCGGGTGCTGGAGCGAGGCGAGGATCTGACGCTCCTGCGCGAACCGCGCGACGACTTCCTCGGTGTCCACGCCGCGCTTGACGAGCTTGACCGCCGCGTGCTGGAAGAACTGGCCGTCGGCGCGCTCGGAAAGGAAGACGACCGCCATCCCGCCGCGGCCGATCTCCCGGACGAGCCGCCAGGCGCCGAGCCTCTCGCAGGCCTCTTCGCTCTCTCCTTCCGGTTCCTCGAGCATCGCGGCCGCGATCGGGCCGCTCAAGGCGCCCCCCGGCGTCCATCGGCCCGCCTCCCCCTCCGCCGCCTCGAGCAGCCGTTCGACCCGGCTCCGCAGGGCCACGTCTTGCCCACAGACGCAGTCGAGGTACGGGACTCGATCCTCCCGGGCGAGGTCCAGGGCGCCGGAAAGAATCCGGTCCGCTTCGACGCGAGGGTCGGGGTCGGCGCTCACGCGTGCGCGCGAGGCGGTGGAGAAGGCGGCGGCGGGGGGCCCATCTCTTCGCGCAGCCACGCCTTCGCCCGCATCCAGTCGCGCTGGACGGTCCGTGTCGAGATGCCGAGCGCGTCCGCCGTCTCCTCTTCGGACAACCCGGCGAAAAACCGGCACTCGACGACCCGGGGAAGCCTGGGATCGAGGCGCCCGAGCGACTGGAGCGCTTCCTCGAGCGACAGGAGAAAGTCCGCGTCGGCGGAGACGCCGCCGTGGCGGTCCTCTTCCAGCGTCACCGCCGCCACTCCCCCGCCGCGCTTCCCGGCCGAGCGCCGGCGCGCCTCGTCCACGAGGATCTGGCGCATCGCCCTCGCGGCGACGGCGAAGAAGTGAGACCGGTCGCGGTATTCCGCCCGCGTCTGGTCCACGAGCTTCAGGTACGCCTCGTGGACGAGCCCCGTCGTGTCGATGGTTCGCGCACCCGACACCCGCCGAAGGCTCCTCCGGGCGATCCTCCGCAGGTCGTCGTACACGAGCGGAACCAACCGGGAGAAAGCTTCCCCATCCCCCCTTGAATGGGCCAGGAGAAGATCCGTGATCGCCCCGGAATCGCCCATTACCGCTTGCCCGAAGAATATCCTCTCCGAGGAGGTACCGCATGGCCCAATCCGACATCCGCCGCTACGACGCCGCCGCCCGCTCGACCGACATCTTCGGCCGCGTCCTCTGCAGCTGCCGCGACCAACACTTCGTCGTGGACGGTCCCGTCCAGAACGGCTGCCCCGGCGAGGCCGTCACGCCGGCCGAGATCTTCCTCTCCGGCGTCGCCGCGTGCGGCGTCGAGCTCGTCACCGTTATCGCGAAGGAAAAGGGCTTTCCGATCCCCGGCGTCCGCGTCGAGATCTCGGGCGAGATGGACCGCTCCAATCCGGCCCGCAGGGACTACACAGTGTTCAATACGGTGAGGCTCCGCTTCGGACTCTCGGGAGTCACGAAGCCCCAGGCCGAGGAGCTCGTTAACGCCTTCAAGGGCCGTTGACCCCTCTTCGGAACGGTCGCGGTCGCGACCCCGAACGTCGAGATCCAGGTCTACGCGGTCTGACGAGCCGCCGCCCCGCCCGCGCGGTGCTTTAGGCTTCATGCCGATGGCGGCACCCGATCCATCCGCTCCCCGGTTCGATCCCCAGCGCCGAAGGGCCGTCACCGCGGCGCTGATGCTCGTCACGGCCCTCGCGTCGTTCGAGACGACCGTCGTCTCGACGGCGATGCCGACGATCATCGGCGACCTCGGCGGCCTTCCCCTCTACGCCTGGGTCTTCGCGGTCTATCTCTTGACCTCGACCGTCGCGATGCCGGTGTACGGCCGGCTCGCGGACATCTACGGGCGGCGGCGCCTGATCCTGACGGCGATCGCGGTGTTCCTGGCAGGAGCGATCGTCTGCGCGTCCGCGCGCTCGATGCCGCAGCTGATCGCGGCGCGAGCGATCCAGGGCCTCGGCGCCGCGGGCCTGATCCCGGTCGCGCTGACGGTCGTCGCGGACCTCTACTCGCTGGAAGAGCGGGCGCGCATCCAGGGGCTCTTCTCGGGGATCTGGGGCTTCGCGAGCCTCGTGGGGCCGCTCCTCGGGGCGTTCCTGACGGTCCACTTCGGGTGGAGGTCCATCTTCACGATCAACATTCCGCTCGGGATCCTCGCGTTCATCCTCGTCGGCGTGCGGATGAGGGAGTCCCGCTCGCCTCGCCCCGATCCGGTGGACGTGGCGGGGGCCGCGACGCTGGCGCTCGGGATCACGCTGCTCCTCTTCTCGGTCCTGCGCGCGCCCGGGACTTCGGGAGCGGGCCTCGCCATCCGAGTCCTCCTCGCTGCCGCCGGCGGCGCGTCGCTCGCCGTCTTCGCGCGGCTCCAGGCGAAGCGCCGCCACCCGCTCGTTCCGCCGGAGCTCTTCCGGCACTGGGACACGGCATCGCCGTATCTCGCGGGCATCATCCTCGGAACGACGATCTTCGGCATCGACACCTTCGTCCCGCTCTTCGTCCAGGGCGCTCGCGGCGGCACCGCCGGAGCGGCCGGCGCGGTCATCACGCCGCTCGTGTTCTTCTGGGCGGTCTCGGCGACCGTCGCCGGGCGCCTGATCCTGCGCTTCGGGTTCCGGCGGACGGCGCGGTTCGGCGCGGTCCTGGTCCTGGTCGGCCTCGCGGGGCTCGTCGCGGCCGCGCTCGCCAACGCGGGAGTGGCCTGGGCGAGCGCGGCCTGCGCGGTCGTCGGCGCGGGACTGGGGCCGAGCTCGATGTCGCAGGTGCTGGCGATCCAGCACGTCGTGCCCGAGAGGCACCGCGGCGTCTCGACGAGCCTCGTCCCCTTCTTCCGCACGGCGGGCGGGTCGCTCGGCGTCGGAGCGCTCGGCGGAGTGTTCACGGCCGGGGCGGCGGCTCGCCTGGGCGGAAACCTCGAGGTCGCGAGCCGGTTGCTGGCCGGTGCTCACGGCGCCGAGGAGGCGAAGGCGGCGGGGATCGCTCCGGAGCTCTTCCGCGTGGCGATCGAAAGGTCGCTCCTGCCGGTTTTCGCCGTGATCCTGGGCCTCGCCGTGGTCAACCTCTTCTTTTCCGCCCGATTCCCCGAAAGCCCCACCGGAAAAGAGGATGAGCCCTCGACTCCGGACGCCCTGGCCCCGCCTCTCACCTCCTGAAATCCGGCCCGGTCCGCCCGCGTTAGATCGATGGGGATGAGTCTGCGGACACCGGGAATCGCGCTTTTCGGCCTCCTGGCCGCCGCTTTGGCCTCCGGCCAGACGGGGACCTGGGTCAACCGCGGGCCGGAAGCCGGGACGGTCTACTGCCTGGCCGCCGACCCGACGCAGCCCGGGACGCTCTACGCCGGCACCGACTCCGGCGTGTACAAATCCACGGACGGCGGCGCGTCGTGGCAGCCCTCCAACACCGGCATGGAGGTCTACCGCGTCCAGACGATCGCCGTCGACCCCAACTCGCCGAGTACGCTCGTGGCCGGGACGATCACGCCCGACGGCGTCGAGAGCGTCGGCATCTTCAAGTCCACCGACGCCGGCGCGACGTGGACGCAGAGCAACGTCGGCCTTTACGACCCGCTCCTCGGGATCGGGCCGCTCGACATCGAGACGCTGGCCTTCGACCCGAAGAAGCCGGGCACCATCTGGGCGGGCAGCCGCTACTCCGAGATCTTCCAGAGCGTGGACGACGGCGTGACCTGGGTGCCGCGCACGATCGGCGGCTACCAGCTCGGCCTGGAGACCTCGTCCTTCCGGATCGATCCGTCCGATTCGAACAAGGTGCTCGCCGCCACGAACAACGGCCTGGTGCGCACGACCGACGGCGGATCGACGTGGGGTTTCTACGGCGACGCGGGCGTCTCCTTCTTCACGCTGGCGGCGGATCCCTCCAACGCCCTGGTCCTCTACGCCGGCAGCACCGACGGCTCCGGCATTTTCAAGTCCACCGACGGCGGAAACCACTGGGTCGCGTCGAACAAGGGGCTGCCCGCCAGCGGGTCATCCCAACCGATCATCACGAGCCTCGCCGTGGACCCTTCGAAGACCACGACCGTCTACGCCGCGACGTTCGGCAACGGGTTCTTCAAGAGCTCCGACGGAGGAGCCACCTGGGCTTCCGCCGGCGGCTCGATGCGGAGCACGTACGTCTGGAACGTGATCCTCGACCCGAGCCAGCCCTCGACCGTCTTCGTCGCGACGGCCGGCGCCGGCGTCTATCGCAGCGCGGACTCGGGCGCGACTTTCTCGCCGGCCAACGGGAGCCTGCGGCTCGCCGTCGTCTACGGCCTCGTGGCGGACGCCTCGTCGGCCGCGACCTTCTACGCCGGGCTCTTCGACGGGATGTACCGCTCGACCGACGGAGGAGGCACGTGGCTGCCTTACGGCAGCGGCCTTCCGATCTCGCCGGTCCTCGCGCTCGCGTCCCGGCCCGGGACGCCGCAGACGCTTTTCGCCGGGACGCGAGGGGCGGGCCTCTACAAGAGCTCGGACAGCGGCGCGACGTGGACGGCCTCGTCGCAGGGTCTTTCCGACTCCTACATCTCGTCCATCGCGGTGGATCCCTCCGTCACGACGAATCTCTACGCCGGGACTTCGCACCCCTACACCGGAAGCAACTCCGAGCGCGTCTTCAAGAGCACGGACGGCGGCGCGACATGGACGCAGACCTCGCTCGACGCGCAGGGTTTCTTCATCACGGGTATCTCGATCAACCCCGGCAAGACCTCGCAGGTCATCGCCGTCAGCAGCGGCGCGGGCGGGTACTTCCAGAGCCTCGACTCGGGGAAGACCTGGGGAACCGTCACGACCGACGTGACGTGCGGGGGCGTCAACGGGATCTTCTTCGACCCGTCCGGCGCGACGACCTATCTCGCCGGGACCGCCGGGCTCTGCCGCTCGACGGACGCCGGGAAGACCTGGACGCTGTCCACGGTCGCGGTCCTCGCTTCCGTCGAGACGCTGTGGATCGACCCGAAGAACCCGTCCTCGATGTACGCCGGATGCGCGCCGGTCATTCCCGAGGGCACGGGCGGGGTCTTCCAGAGCACCGACGGCGGCCAGACCTGGCAGCCGGTGGGAACCGGGCTCGAATCGGCCCAGGTCGAGGTGCTCCAGATCAACCCTTCTAACGGCAACCTCCTCGCGGGCACGCACACGAGCGGGATCGCCCAGTTCGTCGTTCCGCAGAACCGGCAGTCCGTCCAGCGAACCGCCTCCTCTCCCCGGACGACTCGCCCGATCAAGCCGCGCTGAGCGCCGGCCGCAGCGTTATGGCTTTCTAGGCGAGGAACCGAACCACGACGAAGAAGTGCAGCGCGCTTCCCCCCAGGACGAACAGGTGGAACACGCCATGGCTGTGCGCGTACCTCTCGTCGATCAGGTAGAACGCGACGCCTGCCGTGTACAGCATCCCGCCGACGAAGAGCCACACCATCGCTGCGGACCCGATCGCCTGCCGCAGCGGAAAGAACGCCGCCAGAGCCAGCCACCCCATCAGCAGGTAGAGCGAGACCGACAGCGCCTCGATCCTCTTCCTGAGCAGGAACTCCTGAAGGATTCCGGCCGTCGCCAACACCCACACGACCGCCAGCAGCGTGTAACCCCACGGCCCCCGCAGGGCGACCAGCGAGAACGGTGTGTAGGTCCCCGCGATCAACACGTAGATGGACGTGTGGTCGAGCTTCCGAAAGAGCCTCTTCGCGGGCCCGTCGAGGCTGTGGTACAGCGTCGAGAACAGATACAGCGCGACGAGCGTTGTCCCGTAGACCCCGAAGCTCCCAATCTTCCACGGGTCTCCGGAGCGCACTCCCACGGCGAGAAGAACGAAGAGCCCCGCGACCGCGAACAGCGATCCCACCATGTGGGTCACGCTGTTGAAGATCTCTCCGCGGACCACGTCAGAGAAAGATGGTGCGGCCGAACCGGTTGGCGAAGCGGGGGCGGAAACGCTCGGTGTCGTATTCCGAAGCAACGTCCACCACCCTCGGCGGATTGGAAGGGTCGGGAAGCGCCGTCTCGGCGTAGACGCCGTTGGCGATGCAGACCATCCGGCCGGTCTTCCCCGAAGCAATCAGCTCGACCGCCAGCGTCCCGAACGTGTTCGCGATGATCTTGTCGAAGGGTTCGGGGTCGCCGCTGCGCAGGTCGTAGGCCAAATCCTGCGCCCGCGTGGGAAGCCCCGTCTTCCGCGTAATCTCGTCGGCGAGCGCTTCCCCGACGTTCTGCTTGTGGCGATGGCCGTAGGCGTCCGGCTCACCGACCTCGACCAGCTTCCCGCCCTTCCAGATCGCGCCTTCCGAGCAGAGGACCATGGCGTAATGCCCGGGGCTCCTCGAGTGGTCTCGCGCGGTCGCGTCGCAGAGCGCGCGGAGGTCGAACTGGTGCTCGGGGATCAGGCACCGGATGTCGGAGATCGCCATCGCCGTGCCGAGAGCCGTGAACCCGGCGTCGCGGCCGAAGACCCGGAAGACGCCGACGACCTCGTGCGAGCCCAGGTGCGTTCTCTGGCGGTTGATGAACTCGACCGCGCGGATGATCGCCGTCGCGAACCCGAGGCAGTACTCCGTGCCGTGGACGTCGTTGTCCATCGTCTTGGGAATCCCGACGACGGGGAACCCTCGGGCGGAGAGCGTGTGCGCGTATCCCAGCGTGTCGTCGCCGCCGATCGCGACGAGACAGTCGATGCCCAGCTCCGTCAGGTTCCGGACGACGAGGCTCGTCGCGTCGAAGCGGTCCTCGCCCGCCTTCGGCAGGTCCGCGCCCTCCCGGGCCGAGGGCGGCAGGTCGGAGAGCCGGATCCGGTCGGGCCTCGTCCGCGACGTGTGCAGGAAGGTCCCCCCGGTGCGGTCCACCGTCCTCACGCGCGCGTCGTCGAGCGCCACCACGTCGCTCCAGACTCCGCCCGCGTCTCGCGTCATGGAGACCGCGCCCTTCCAGCCGCGCAGGATCCCGGTCACGTTGGCGTCGGAGGTCCCCTCGCGAAGCCAGCCCTGGTCCTTCGCCGCGTTGTAGACGGACTTGATGGCGGCGTTCAACCCGGGGACGTCGCCGCCGCCGGTCAGGACGCCCAGGTGCATCCCCGGCATCCTACTCGTTGGACTGGTCGGTCGTGACCGCGGAGTCCGTGGCGACGGAAAACTTCTTGTAGTCCGAATACTCGGAGGTCGTGTCCACGTGCAGGCCGCGGACGAGGAAGACCCGCCCGTGCCCCACGAACCGCGCTTCCGCCGGCAGCCAGATCTCGTCGTTGACCTTGCGCCGCAGCATCTCCGCATGCGCTCCTTTGCGCAGCTTCGCCAGGATCCCGAAGCCGAAGGAGAGGTCGTCCGTCAGCTCCGCCTCGACCTTCACCAGCTGCCGGTCCTTCTCGTCCACCCAGGCCTTTCCCTCGAACTTCTTCAGGATCTTGCCTCCCCGGCTCGAGGTGTCGGCGTTCTCCCTCGGCGTGAACGTCAGGACGATCGCGCTTCGCCCGTGGATCTCCTCGCGCCCGACGATCCGGAATTCGAAGATCCGGAAGACCTCCTCGATCGTCCTGGTCTCCTTCAGCCGGCGCTCGGACTCGGCGGCGGCGCGTTTCTCGGGGTCGTCCGCATAGAGCTTCGCCGTCTTCTTCGCTTCCCTCGCCTCCTGCTTCTCGTCCTCCTTCGCGAGCTCCTCGGCGGTCAGCTTCTTGCCGTCGCGTTCGATGAGCTTCCGGTAGGTCTTGCCCGGCTCGGGCGAGGGATAGACCTCGTACAAGTTGGTGGTGACGCTCTTGACGTGGCCGTCGGAGTCGAGCTGCCGCTCGGTCTGCTTTTCCAGGAACGTGTACTGGTCGAGCAGGTAGTCGTCGGTGTGGAGGCGGTCCCGGACCTCGCCCAGGAACGTGTTCAGGTCGGGCAGGGGCGCCGCGAGGTTCTCGTCGCCCGCGAGCGCCGGGCGGCCCGCCAGCGGGACCCAGATCGCGGCGGCCAGGAGGAGAGCCTTCACCCGGGGCATCGCATCAACCGAGAACCGCACCGGCCCCCTCGCGATTCCCCACTTGAGCTAAGCCTGAAGCCGGCGGATCTGGTCGAATACCTCGCGCGCCTGCGGGATGTTGTCGAAGCGCGGCGGCTGGGGGGACATCCCGGGAAGATGGGCGCCGCGGTACGGCCAGGACGGCGGCACGGGGCCGAAGGTGATCGAGCCGACCCCGTCCCCGCGCTCCGAAAGCGTCACGGCCGAGAGGGCCCGAAGGTTCAGGCTCTTGACGTTGCGACGAGCGAAGAGCGACACGATCAGGACCCTCTGGTTCGTCAGGCCGTACCAGGTCCGCGCACGCTGCCAGGCGTCGAGGAAGAAGCGTCCGACCATCATGTACACCCCGATCAGGAGAAGCGGCACCCCGACGATCCACAGGACGTTGCTCGACTTCCCCGCCAGGACCACCCACAGCACCGCGAAGCCGGTCCAGAAGAGCGAGAACGGAATGGCGAAACCGTCGGCCGAGCGCAGGAAGAATCCCTGGCGGGGCCTTCCCGTCCAGAGGAGCTTCTCGTCGGGTCCGAGCAGCTCCTGCAGCACCTCTCCGTCGGGCCGCTCCATGCCGAAATCCTACCCAACGAGAAAGGCGCGGACCCGTCGGGTCGTCAGGTATCCGAGCAGCGCCGCGGTGATCGGGATGCCGACCGCCGCGCGGGGCTCCGTGCCGGCGATCGTGTTGACGAGGTCTCCCGCGAGGTTGAAGCCCAGGACGGCCACGGCGGTCCAGTAGCCCCAGCGCTTCCCCCGCCACAGGCCCACGCAGGCCAGAGCGCAGGAGGCGCAGACAGCGAGGAGAAGGAGCGGGGCGCCGATCCCCATGCCGGCGAAGGCCGTCTTCGCGTGCGGGTTCAGCCGCCACATCAGCTCCAGGAAGCTTCCCGGAACAAGAAGCGAGATCGCGGCGACGGCGCTCATGGCCGTGCCGAAACCAAAGAAGACGGCGAGCGCGGCGACGCCCGGGGGCCGCTTCATGCCGGCGCCGGCGGGGGCTCGACGCCCCGGACCCCGCGCATCTTCCCGAGAAACCATCCCGCGCAGGCCCAGAGGAGCGCGACCGTCAGCCACGCGACGAGCGAATGGCTCAGGGCGAAGGCGTTCGACGCGCCCGGCTCGGCGGAGGGAACCGCGTCCTTGGTGTTGTTGACCGCGGCGTGAAACAGCATCACGGGAAGCAGGCTCCCCCCGGCCTTCCACCAGAGAAACGCCATCGCCACGGAGACCGCCGTCACCTGGGCGAGGTACAGCGGGAACGACTGCCCCACCGTGTCGGTGCCCGTCATGAAGAAGAACGGAAGGTGCCAGCACGCCCAGACGGCGCCGAGGAGGATGCTCCCCCTGGCCAGGCCCAGGCGGGCCGCCAGCCGCGGCAGCGCGTAGCCGCGCCATCCGACTTCCTCGCCCGCCTGCACGGGGGTCGAGATGATCGTGCCGGCGACCAGGACGTACCAGGCCTCCTGCCCGAACGGAGGCCACTCTCCCGCGATGACGCGGTGGAGGAGCGCGGCCGCCATCTTGATCCCGATCGTGTAGGTCGCCGCAAAGACGTACCAGCGCGCCGCGACGGGGCCCTGAAGGATCTTCCCGAGGAGATTCTTCACGCCCTCCCGCCCCTCCGAGCGAGCCGTCAAAAGGAGCGCAACGATCGCCGGAGCGAAGATCCCGGGAAGCAAGACGGCGATGCGCAGCGCTTGCGCCCCCACGGACACGGCCGCGCCGGCGCCGAAGAAGACCCAAGCGACGGCAAACGTGATGAGGAAAAACGGAAGAAGGCCGTCCGCCCTCCTCGAGGTCATTTCGGTCGCTGTCACTCCTCGACTCGTCCCTCGACGAACGGAAGCCCTTCGTCCGGCTCCGAACCGAATCGAAGAACGTGGCCGTCGGGGTCTTCCACCTGGATCTCCAGCGCCCACGGGAAATTGCGGGGCTTCCCGCGCAGCTTCGCGCCGCTTTTCCGGTACTCCTCGTAGAGGACGGCCGCGTCCTCGACGCCGATCCACGCCCACGTGCCCCAGCACCCCTGGGAGTCCCGGCACAGGTAGATGCCCGCCCCGTCGCGCTGGACGAAGGTGAAGTCGTTCGTCCCCCAGCTTGCGCCGGTGAAACCGAGGACCTCGACGTAGTAGCGCACGCTCGTCGCCATGTCCGAGACGCGGAGAATCGGCGTGGCTCCTTCGAATCTCGTCATCTTCGCGGATTCCGCATCCATGTCCTGCGCCCCTAGCCCTCCAGGAAATCGACGATTCCCGTCTTGAGCGAGTACTTGGCTCCGACGATTACCAGCCGGCCGCCCTCGACCATCTCGTGGAGAAGCGGCGAGGCGGTATGCAGCTGCTCCACCGAGGCGCGAATGTTAGCGCGGACCGCCTTCCGCACGAGCTCCTCCGTAATGGCCTCCGGGGGGCCTTCCAGCGCGCCGCGGATGGATTGGGAGACGCGGCCTACGATCGAAAGCAGGTTCCTCGACTGTGCGCCATGAGAGCGCAGGTGCTCCAGCGTCGCCGTCACGGCGCCGCACCGGGAGTGACCGAGCACGACCGCGAGAGGAGTTCCGAAGCGGACCGCGGCGAACTCGATCGACCCGACTCCCGATGGGGCGACGATGTTGCCGGCCACGCGGATGACGAACAGGTCTCCCAGGCCCTGGTCGAAGATGATCTCGGCGGGGACCCGCGAGTCCGAGCACCCCAGGATGATCGCGAAGGGTGCCTGGCTGGTGAGAAGCTCCGCCCGGCGCGCCTGGCTCTGCCGGTCCTTCGACGGCGGCTCCCCCGCGACGAACTTCCGGTTTCCCTCCTGGAGCCGCTGCAGCGCCTCGGCAGCCGAAATCATCGCTTCCCGCGGTAGACGTCGGTGTTCAGGTACTTCAGGCCCGAGTCCGCCATCAGGGTGACGACTCTAGCCGAGGGCCCGAGCCGCTCGCCCAGGCGGATCGCGGCGATCAGGTTGGCGCCCGAGGAGGTTCCCGCGAAGATCGCTTCCTCCCGGGCGAGGCGACGGGCCATCGCCTTCGCCTCTTCCGTCGCGATCGGGACGATCTCATCCACGACCGAGGGATCCCACAAGGGCGGCACGTACCCGATCCCGACGCCTTCGATCCGGTGAGGACCTGGCGCGCCGCCGGAGAGGACCGGGGATTCGGCGGGCTCGACCGCGGCGATCCGGACCTTCGCGTCGTGCGTCTTCAGGACCGTCGCAACGCCGCGCAGAGAGGCCGCGGTCCCGACGGAGTGAAGGAAGGCGTCGATCCGGCCGCCGGTCTGATTCCAGATCTCCTCGCCGAGCGAGGCGTATCCCTCGAGGCTGTCGCGGTTGTTGAGCTGATCGGTCCAGTAAGTGTTCGGCTGCTCGCTCAACCGGCGTGCCGTCTCGATCATGTCGAGGATGAGCTTCTTCGTGGTCAGGCCGCCCTCGCTCGGAACGAGCGTGAGCCGTGCTCCGAAAGCCGCCATCTGGTCGAGCTTCTCCGGGCTGAACGCGTCCGAGCTGACGATGTGAATCGGGTAGCCGCGAGCCGCGCAAACCAGGGCCAGCGAGGCGCCCGTGCTGCCACCCGTGTACTCGAGCACGGTGTCGCCGGACTTCAAGCGTCCGTCCGCCTCGGCGCGCGTGATCACGGCCCGCGCCATCCGGTCCTTCAGGCTTCCGGTCGGGTTCTCCCACTCGAGCTTGACGAGGATCTCCGCACATCCGGCCGGGACGACCTTCCGGAGCCGGACCAGGGATGTGTTTCCGATCGCGTCGAGAACGTTCATCGCGTCCTCCCGCTGGGACTACGCCGGGACGTCAGCCGCGGTTTCCGCGGGTCAGGACCGGCAGGTAGGCGGTCCACGGCCCGACCGCCTCCTTGTACTGCTTCGCCATGACCCGGGCGACCTGCGCGATGTGACCGAGGTCGTGCGCGACCCACGTGGCCAGGAGCTGGCCGAGGGTGACCGTGCCGAACTCCGGGTGGACGCCCTTCCGCCGCAGGTTTTCCGGCGTCAACCGCAGCTCCCGCAGCTCGGCGAGGCTCTGCCGGCGCAGGAGGGTGAAGCGCTCCAGCAGCTCCGCGAGCGAGCGTTGCTCGTTGGCGCCCTTGTGCCGGAACCGGTCGAAGGGCTGGAACCGCCGATCGGCTTCGGGCGCGTCGGAAAGAATGATCCGCGTCCGCACCAGCCAGTCGGTCTCCTCCGCGTCGATCAGGTGTCCGACCACGTCGAAGGGGCTCCACGTCTCCGGCCCCTCGTTGCTCCTCGTCCAGCCGGGGGACAGGCCCGACAGCAGGGCCGACAGGACTTCCGGTGTCTTCTCCAGCACCTCGACGCCGTTCTTCAGATCGAAGTTCAAAGCTCAGCGCGCCCCGCTTCCACGGCTCCTCTTTTTGGGGAAGGAACGATATCCCGCCTAGAACTTCAGAAGATAGACCGGCGCCATCGCTGCCAGGGCCGCGCCTAACTGCGCGGCGAGGATGGGCAACGCCTGGCGCGGAGCCCGCGGCACCCAGCGCAGGGCGAAGAAAAAGACGATCGGCGCCTGGAACGCCATGAGCATCTGCCAGAGGTGGGCGGCCGCGCCCTCGTCGGGCTCCGGAGCGGGACCGTGGATCGCGACGTGGATGACGACCACCGCCAACGCCCCCAGCGACATGGCGATCGGGAGCCAGGCGCTCGGTTTCTTCAGAGTGGTGAGGTCCATGGCGCCTCCTTGCCGAGGCTTACTTTACATTATAAAGTATACTTTCGCCTAAAGCCGGTTGGTGTACAGGTAGTGGATGTGGTCCGTGTTCGGATAGGGCACGCCGGCGCGGGCGTACTGCCCCGCGATCTGCCCGCGGTGGTGGTACCCATGCGTGATCAAGTGATGAAGGATGTCGGCCACCCGGGCGTGGTACTCCTCGCCGCCGCCCCTCCGGAATTGGATGACGTCCTCCAGGCGTGAGCCGACCAGGCCGGAGAACGTCCGGCGGTTCTCCTCGATGCTTTCGAGGAGCTCCTCGCGGCCCAGCCGGAGAAACGTGTTCTCGGTCCTGGGATCTCCCGCGATCCGCTCGAACCACACTCTCTCCGCGAGCACCACGTGGGCCAGGAGCTCGCGGGGACGCTCTTCCGGCTCCGGCCGCGTGTAGACGAACTCGACCCACCGGCGGTTGGCCCAGACGGACTGATCGAGGAGCCGGAGAAACTCTTCTTTCACGGGCGAAATCCTCCCTGCAAAGAAAACACCGGAAGACCCCTTTGGTTGCATGGTCCGTCGATTGTCTCGGAGACACACGGGAGAACGCTCCGGATTTCGACGTTGACGCCCTCGGCGCGCGAGGATTAGCATCGCGGTCTCCCGAAAGGACCAAGCCGTGATCGGAAAAACTGTCTCGCACTACCGCGTCGCGTCGAAACTCGGCGCCGGTGGGATGGGTGTCGTTTATGAAGGCGAAGACACGCGCCTCGGCCGGCGCGTCGCCTTGAAGTTCCTCCCGGCCGAGCTCGCCCAGGACGTGCCGACCCTCCAGCGCTTCCAGCGAGAGGCCCGAGCGGCCTCGGCGTTGAACCACCCCAACATCTGCACCGTCCATGCGATCGAGGAATACGAGTCGCAGCACTTCATCGTCATGGAGCTGCTCGAGGGCCAGAGCCTCGCGGAGATGATCGCGTTCGGCCCGATGGAGGTCGGCAAGCTCCTCGACCTCTCCATCCAGATCGCGGACGCGCTCGAATCCGCGCATGGAAAGGGGATCGTCCACCGGGACCTGAAGCCCGCCAACATCTTCGTCAACTCCCGCGGCCAGGCCAAAATCCTCGACTTCGGCCTGGCAAAGATCGGCGCGGCTCCCGCGCAGCCCGAGACCTCCGGGATGGTCACGATGGCGCGCGAGGCCGACCTGACGAAGGCCGGCTCGACCATGGGCACGGTCTCCTACATGTCTCCCGAGCAGGCGCGCGGCCAGCTGACCGACGCCCGGACGGATCTCTTCTCGCTGGGCGCCGTCATGTACCAGATGGCCACGGGATCCCGCCCGTTCCCCGGAGAGACCTCGGCCATCATCTTCGAGGCGATCCTGAACCGCGAGCCGGCGGCGGTCACGCAGGTCAACCCGCGGCTGCCGGCGGAGCTGAACCGCATCATCAACCGAGCGCTGGAGAAGGACCGCAACCTGCGCTACCAGACGGCCAACGACATGAAAGCCGAGATGCTGCGCTTGAAGCGCGATACCGATTCCTCCGGCAGCCGGCCGACCGCCAGCGAATCCATCCGGGAGGCCGTGAAGGCGGCGGAGAAGTCGGTGGCCGTGCTGTACCTGGAGAACCTGAGCGGCGTCAAGGAGGACGAGTACCTCCGCGACGGAGTGACCGAGGACATCATCACCGAGCTTTCGAAGATCAAGGGCCTGAAGATCTTTTCGCGTCCCACGGTGCTGGCCTACCGCGACAAGCAGGTCACGCCGACGCAGATCGGCCAGCAGCTCGGCGCGGCGTTCGTGCTCGGCGGGAGCCTTCGCCGGGCCGGGACGCGCCTGCGGATCAACGCCCAGCTCGTGGACACGCACACCGACTTCCCGGTCTGGTCCGAGCGCTACGACCGCGAGATGCAGGACGTCTTCGAGCTGCAGGACGAGATCGCTCGCAAGATCGCCGAGGCCCTGAGGATCACGCTGACCCGGCAGGAGGAGGAAGCGCTCGCCGCCAAGCCGACGGAGAACCTCCAGGCCTACGACCTGTACCTGCGCGGAAAGAGCTACGCGCGCCGCCTCACGAGGCAGGACCTGGAGTTCGCCCTCCAGATGTTCGAGAACGCTGTCTCGGTGGACCCGCAGTTCGCCCTTGCCCACGCCGCCATCGCCAACGCCTGCGCGCAGTACCACTACCACTACGAGCGCGAGAAGAAGTGGATCGACAGGGCGGTCGCCGCCAGCCAGCGCGCCAGCGCCCTGAGCAAGAACACTCCGGAGGTCCTGGTCGCGGAAGGCTGGATCCTCTACGCCGAGGAGAAATACGACCAGGCCAGCCGCTGCGTGCGCCAGGCCATCGACCGGAAGGCCGACTGCGAGGGCGCCTACTACCTCCTTGGCCGGACGCTCTTCGCCGCCGGGCACTACCAGGAGGTCGTGGACATGGCGGAGGACGCCATCGCCGCGTCGGGAGAGGACTACAACGTCTACGTCCCGATCACCAACGCGCTCGGCGCCCTGGGCAAAGACGAAGCGCGCCGGAACTTCGTCCAGAGGCGAACCCAATTCTTCGAAGCCGCGCTGAAGAAGGTTCCGGAAGACGCCCGCGCGCGGATTCTCCTGGCCAACGATTTCGCCGAAGTCGGCAGGTCCGAGGACGCCAAGCGCGAGGCGACCCTGGCGATGGCGCTGCGCCCCAACGAGGCGACGGTTCTCTACAACGCCGCCTGCCTGTTCTGCCACCTGAAGAAGAAGGAAGAGGCGATGGATGCGCTGAAGAAGGCCTGGGAAGCCGGGTTCAAGGACCCCAGCTGGACGCGGCGCGACCCCGACCTCGAGCTCCTCCACGGCGACCCCGAGTTCGAGAGGCTCTACCCGGCGCCCGCGGGGGAATAGACAGCTACCGCTCCACCTCGTAACGGAGCTGGACGACTCCGTCGGGATACTTCTTCGATGAGATCAGCTTGAGCGGCACGTCCCTGTGCCGCGGGGCCACGAGCGGAATCCCCTCGCCGATGAAGACGGGGATGACGTGGATGATGAGCTCGTCGATCTCGCCGGCGTCGAGGAAGGATGCGATCATCTTTCCGCCGCCCATCATCCAGATGTGCTTTCCGGGCGTTGCCCGCAGGCGCTTCGCGAAGGTCTTCACCGGCTCCGAGACGAACTTCACTCCCGGCGGCGCGCGCCTCGGGGTCCTCCGTGTGAAGACGAGGTGCGGGACCTTCGTGTCGAACATCCCGGTCTTCTTCCCGATCTTCCGGAAATAGGCCATCGCCCAGTCGTAGGTCTTGCGCCCCAGGAGAATCGTGTCGATCGTCCGGTAGAACGCGCCCATGCCGTAATCGCTCCTGCGCGACCGGCGGTTGAGCCATTCCACGTCGCCGTCGGGCCTGGCGATGTACCCGTCGGCGCTCACCGCGATGGAAACGATGATCTTTCGCCTCCTTTTCATGGCGCCTTTGGCCGCTCGCTCTCCGAAACGACCGATTCGATCGCGCTCGCCATCCCGTCAGCCCCCGACCGCCTCGCGCGCGTAGGCCATTTCCTCCAGGGTGGTGATCACGGCCAGGCGTCCCTCGCGGAGCAGGAGCAGCGAGCCGTACAGCAGGGCGACGGCGCCGGCGATGCCGGGCGCCACGGCGAGGACGGCGCCCCGCCATTGGATGAGCACGACGATGGCGATCCCGATGCTCGCGGCAACCAGGAGGCCGATCGCGATGTAGAAGCTCGTGAGGGCGCGGCGAAGAAGAAGGGCCCGCCGGGCGAGCTGGCCGAGCTGGCTTCCGACGAGGACGGCCCGCCGGGGCGCCAGCGGGGTGCCCCCCGGCGATCTCGCCGCGTCCGCCTCGGCGGCGAGGACCCGGACGCGGTCCACCACGCGGCTCATGCGGTTGGAGGTCGAGAGGACCAGCGTCCCGGAGGCGGAGATCAAGACCGCCGGCGTGATCATCGCTCCCAGGACCTCTCCGGCGGCGGTATTCATCGTCACTTCGCCTGCTTGCGCTTGGCCGACTCGACCTTCCAGCCGCCCCGCACCGTGGTCGAGTTGCAGTAGGTCTTGCTGCACTGCGAGTTGTTCAGGCACGAGAGCACGCGCTGGCAGGCCGCCGGCGGCGATAGGCGGTGGGGTGCTTGCTCCGAGACGATGCAATAGCCCGAATACCCGGGGTTCGAAAGACTGCACTCGACGGTGTAGGTGTCCGAAGCCTTGGGTGTCGGCTCCTGCTCCGGCGCCGCCGGGACAGCCGGAGCCAAAGCAGTGAGGAGCGCGAGAGTGAGGATCTTCATCGTTCCCATCTCCATTCTCTTCACCGTTGCCGGGACAGCTTCGTCCATTGCCACAGCCCGTTCGTCACTTCGGCGGGGAGCCGCTGGCCGAGCTGCCGGGCCGCGAGCACGATCTGCCCGCGATGGTGTCCCTCATGGGCGACAAAGTACGCGAGCACGTGCCCCACGTCCAGCGGCAGGTTCCGCCACACGTAAGCCCGCGTCGGCGGGATCCGGCCGTCGTGATCGAGCCCGAACGCCAGCAGCCTGGCGATCCCACGGCCGCTGCGCTGAAGGGCGCGGACCAGCTGCCCGCGGCTGACCTTGCGGCGGTCCACGGCCGCCGGCACGGCGATGCCGTGAGGCCGGCCGAGCGTGTTGAGCCACATGCAGCGCGCGTTGTGGATGTGGCCGGCGAGCATTCGAATCGTCCGCCGGGAGCTCCCCGGGATCGGAGCGTCCCACAATGCGTCGGGCAGCCTCTCGACCAGGAACACGGTGACCTTGTTGCTCGTCGCCCACGCGTCCAGGATGCCCGGCTCCGGCATGACTCCGCCCCCGTCAGACCGACTTGCTCATCCGGACGTGCGGAACGGTCAGGTCCAGGAACTCCTCGCCGTCGATCTTGTAGCCCAGCCTCTCATAGAACCCGACCGCCGAAGCGCGGGCATTCAGGACGAGCTTCCGGTAGCCGCGAGCCTTGAGATCCGTCTCGATCGCTTCCAGGAGCCGCTGCCCCAGTCCCTGGCGTTGGCGATCGGGCGATACGGCCATCTGCCGGATCCTGGCCTCAGCCGGCGAGGTCGGAACCGCTGCAACCACCGCCGCGCAGGCCGCCAGCTCGCCGTCCTCTTCGAAAAGACCGAAGTGAAGCTGGCTATCCTCGCCGGCCAGATCCTTCTCGCTCAACGTAAGACGCAGAGGCCGCCGGAGCACTTCCTCTCGAAGCCGCAACTCGAGCTCGTACTCCCGGGACCCGAAGGCGATCTCCCGGAAGGTCACCGCCGCTGACGGGCGGGTTGTTTCAGCTCCACCAGGTCCCACATGTTCCCGTACAGGTCTTTGAATACGGCTACGGTGCCGTAGGGTTGCTCCTGGGGTTCCCGGACGAACACGATACCTTTGGCCCGGTAGGCCTCGTAGTCGCGCCGGAAGTCGTCGGTGTAGAGAAAGAGGAACACGCGTCCGCCCGTCTGGCTTCCGATGCGCGACTCCTGCTCGGGAGTCGCTGCCCGGGCTAAAAGGAGCTGGGCTCCCTCCCCGTCGGCGGGCGGAGAAACGACGACCCACCGCTTAGCCTGCTCCGGAACGGGCCGGTCCTCGACGAGCGTGAAGCCCAGCTTCCCGACGAAGAACTCCAGGGCCTCTTCGTAATCGCGAACGACGAGCGAGACGAGCCCGAGAGACTGCTTCATCCGAGTTGCCGCCGGTAATCCGCCTCGTCGAAGTGCCCCAGGGACCGAGCGATCAGACCGTCGGGACCAATGGTCCACTCCTCGTACCCGCTGATCCGAACACGCCGGCCGGTTCCGCCGGGGCCCGAGTTGGTCCCCCTGAGTGTCCACCGGTAGCGGAACTCCCCGCCGACCCGTTCAACGGCGTCCAACTCGACGACCATGTCCGGAAAGGCCGTCATGAAGCCCTGCGCCGCCACCGTGATCGCCGCGCGGCCGACCGAGGGCGCGCCCGAGTTGATCGTCAGCGACCCGTTCTCCGCGAAGAACGAGGCCACGCGGGCCGCGTCCTGGCTGCACCAGGCGGCCGTGTAGCGCTCGGCGAAGTCCCGCATGGCTTCAAGCTCCACTGTCCGGGTCCTCCACCACCCCTCTCCGAAAGCTCGGCCGCAGAAGAGCGCGGCAGAATTCCGCCTGTCCCGCGAGGACGGTGAACCCGACTCCCGTCCGCTCGGAGAGGAAAAGACTGATCGGTCCCGAGACGTAACGCTCCAGGGACACGGCGAAGTCGATTCCCTGTTCCGTCAGCAGGCTCTCGACCTGCTCCGCCTCGGAGATGTCCTGTGCCAGGTAGACGAGCGAGGTGTCCCGCTCCGCGAAATCGGCGGCCTCGAGCCTAGCCATTCTGCTTGCGCCTTTCCAGGACGTGGTCGAGCGAAAACGGGTCGTCGGCTTCGGGCATAAACATCAGGAACACGAGGAGTGCCAGGCGCGGGATGACGTGCTCGTGAAACGGGTAAAGCGGCTCCTTGAGCAGATGCCCGAACGTGACGACGACGAGGACGACGCCGAGAGCCACCAGAGCCGAGCGCCGCTGCCATCCGACGAGAAGCAGCGCGCCCGCCACGAGCTCGACGAACGGAATGGCAAGCCCGACGGCCCACAGCGACCACGTCGGCAGGAACGTGTCCTCGTACGGCAGAAACCACTTGTGGACGTGCCCGGCGGGTGTGAGGGTAAATACCTTGTAGACCCCTGCCATGAAGAAGATGAATCCCAAGACGAGCCGAGCGAAGAGGAGCGCCAGCGCGCGCGAGGTCGAGAGCTTCACCGGAAAAGCCTAGCCGAGCCGGCAACCAGATTGCCTACTCCAGCTCATAGTGGAGCTCCACGGGGTATTCCTTTGCATGTCCCAACGCGGAGTGGACCTCGCCGCGGAGCCCCTGCAGGTCGCCCGCCCCGGACCCGGAAACCACGACCCAGGTCGAGCTGGCTACCCCGTCCTTGAACGTGCCGACGTGCTGGAACACGAAGTTGCCGCGCCGGTCCCCGATCCGTCCGATCACCCGCTCGATCCCGACGAAACTGGCCGAGCCGTCATGGCCGTAGACCATCAGGTATTCCACGGTTCCCGCACCCTCCAGGTCTCCCTTGTAGACCTTGGCCACGCTGGCGCGGGTGAGCCGGGATGCTCCCTCGATCTCCGCGTAAGGCTTCTCGTCCCAGCTCTTGATCTCGAAGGAAGCGCGTGCCTGTTTCTTCATCGTCTCTTACGTCGGCGTGGGAATTCGTATCTCGACCAGACGTCCCAGCTCTCTGCGCATTTTCGTGAGCGGGTGGTCCGGGAAGAAAGCGTCGTACTCCACCTCTCCCAAAAGTTCACGCGATCGTTCGAGTCTGAGTCTCTGATGTCAATTCCACGCCGACGCTCCTCTACGGGGTTATGACGATGCGGCGCCCCGATGCGGTGCTCTCCCAGGCGCTTTCGACATCCGCAAGAGGAAGAGCAGCCGTATCCACGTGAAGTTCTCCGTTGGCAGCATAGGCCATCACCCGCCGCAAGGCATCGGCCAGGACATCGCGGCCAGGAATGCCAGCTGTGCCAAGAATGGTCAATGCGGTGCTTCGCAGTACGGCGGCCGGCAACGAGATCGTCGGGCCCGCGCTCTCCCCCGCCTGGACCAGGCGCGTCTCCGTTCCGATCGCCGCAAACCTGGAGCTCGTTACCGCGGAAAGGAAGGCCTCTGTGGGTTGGCCCCACACGTAATCGATGACGACCTGGAAGCCGGACGGACCAGCTTCTCGCACAAATGACTCGCGAAGGTCCTGCGAAGACGTGTCAAGTCGAATGACTCCGTCAGCACCGAGCAGCCGTAGCGAGTCCAGGATCGCCTGGTTGCGCCCGGCGGCAACGACTCGCCCTGCGCCGAGGAGCTTCGCGATTCTTACCGCGAGCCTACCCGTCACTCCGGTCGCGCCGAGAATGAGGACATGTTCGCCCGGGGCCAGTTTCGCGCGAAACGTCAGTACAAGCCACGCCGAGACACCCGGGTTGGGAAGGGCGGCTCCAAGTTCGTCGCTCAGGCCGTCAGGGACGGGGAAGACGAACGCCTTCGGTACAACGGTCCGTTCTGCCATCGCCCCGTAAGGTGGGCGGCATCCTCCGAAGAAAACTCGCCGGCCATCACTGAGATGCCCGATCCCGTCGGTCCCGCAGATGAAGGGCACACCTCGCGGCGTGGCGTAGTGCGAGCCGCTGGCCATCTGCTTGTCGACAGGCTTCAGCGACGCGGCGTGGACATGCACGACGACTTCGTCGTCTCGCGGGACCGGCTCCGGGAATCGGTCACATCGAGGCGGTTTCCCCAGCTCGTGCACAACCGCGGCACGCATGAGGGTGCTCACAGGAGCGTCACGCGCGTCCGCTGAAGCCTCGGCTCGGCGTGGTCTCTCTCACTCGTCGATCGACTCGACACGAGCTCGCTCAATCCGTTCAATGCCGTCCCTCATGGCTTTGAGCGCTTCCGGAGAGTGCCCTTGCCACGCAGTGATCTCGCCCACAACCCGCAGAGGCTCACGGGAGCGGAATGACTTCGTCGGATTACCGCGAAACTTTCTATTCGTCAGATCCGGGTCGTCTTCAATCGGGCCAGTCGGTTCAACGACGTAGATTCTCCCGGGACCTTCACCAACGGCCAGCTCCGCTCCCCACGTGGCTGCATCCAGGGTGCGGCTCAGATAGACGTAGGATGCCTTCGTTCTCTTGCCATAGTTAGAGATGTAGCCAGGCCCAATCAGGTCGCCCGGCTTCAGGTCGGCCCGAGTGCCATGGTAGAGAGACCACTCCGTGACCTCGCTGACCACGCGCAGTGCCTCGCGGGAATAACAGGACATCGATGGATGGCCCGGAGCCTTCCAGTCCGGCAGGTCTGAGGCATTTCCGATGTGGCCGGTCGGCTCGACCATGTAGACCCTGCCGGGGCCTTCCCCGACGGCGAGCTCCGCGTCCCAGATGGCTTCGTCCAGATTGGGACTCAGGTAGACACAGATTGCACTGGCCTCGATCAGTTCTCCCGGCCTCAGCTTCTCCCGTGTCCCATGGTAGAAGCGCTCGATCTCGGGATCCCCGGTAGTGCCCCTACTGGTCATCCCTGGCCTCTCCGACCATGACTTCGATCGGCTTGTCCCCGACATTCATGTCGGAATGCATCGTGCCAGGAGGATTGGCCGTCAAGAGGCCGGCCAACGCGGTAAAGGCACGGGTGACCTTGCTCATGAGAATCCCCTCCGCTGGACGACTCACAAACTAATCCACCGAGCGGCGCAGAAATCGTTGAAGAGCGCCACGGCCAGCCTGTGCGCCGATCTTCGGCGTCGGGACGCTCGCCCAGAACGGGTACCTCACGCCAGTGAGTCGATTGATGACGATCGCCTGTACCACGAGCAGGCAGACTGCGACCTCGAGGACGATGAGGTAGCCAGGCTTGGTGACGACTCCCAGGGACACGATCAAAGCGGTCGCCGCTCCCGGAGGATGGGGAACATTCAGACGAATCATCAGCGCTCCAGCCGTGGCCAGGGAAAGGGCGGTGGCCAGGACCCTGGTCCAGCCAAGCTGCGTGACGATGGCCGGCCCGGCGTGGTGCAATCCTGTCACCCACAGCGCCGCATATCCGCAAGCGATACCGATCGCGTTACCGCACACCGTGTTCCGAGGGCTCGCCGCCGGTGTCGTCGGCGTGAAGAACATCAGGAAGGCGGTAGCCCCCAGCGACGGAAAAATGAATGGCGTCTGGAAAGCCATCGCCAGTCCGCAAAGGATGCCGATACTGATGAAGCCGTTGACGAACATGAAGAGCGCCCACATCCGCGCCAACCTCGTCGTGCGGATCGCGTTCGCTTGCACCTGCAGCTCTCCTGTCTGGGACAACAGGTCTTTCAGTGTGTGTCGTCGCGTGACGATCGTCTGAAACTCCGCTTTCGGGATTCGGAGAAGCGTTGTGTCCTCACACGCACGAAGGCTCGCATTGCGACGCCCGGAATGGCCTGGCAATAACGACTGCTCGCCGACGTGGCTGAGTTCCTTGAGCTGCGCCAGAACTACTTCGTCACCGTTACGATCAATGGCGAAGACCTCGACCGAACCCTGCACGACAACATAGGCGCAGTCGCCGGCTTCGCCTTCGCGGAAGATCAGCGCCGAGGCCGGAAAGTCGACCACCTGGGCGACGTCGGCAAGAGCACAAAGCTCGCGGGCCTCGAGCTCGCTGAACAAAGCCAGGCGCTTGAGGAATTCCTCGCGTTCCGACGGAATCATGATTCGCTCAGAACACGGGACTGCACGCGCAGGTTAGGCGGCGCCGCCAGTCGGCAACCATCGTGCGGCCGCAGCGGCGCTGTCGTCGGGCCGCGTGTTGAAGGCAATCGCCGCGCGCGGGGCTGCCTTGCGAACCGCGTTAATGACCATCTCGAAAATTGGCAGAAGACGAGACGACAGCCGGACGCCAGCACCGATGACCACGCAGTCATAGCTTGCCGAAGCGAGCTGCCGCTCCACCTCCGGTCCGGCGGTTTCATCGGGCCGAATCATGCAGAGGTCGGCATTCCATCCGCGCGATGCAAACTGCTTCATCGCAACCTCGATACCCGCGTGAATCTTTTCGGCGGTCACGCCTGGCGGCAGTGCAGGGTCGGAAAAGTCCACGGTGTCCGGGTCGTAGCCGAGCAGAAGAACCCGAGTCATGATTTCTCCTTTATCTTTCGAGCTTCTCGTCTCAGGCCGCCTGACGAAATCCAGTCACCCGGGAAGCGCTCACCGCGCGATCGCGAAGGCGACGCTCGCACTCGTAGTCTCCCACTCCATCGTCAGCTTCCCGCCACGATCGCTCATGTCGAGGAAGCCGATGCTGAACTGGTCGACCGAGTGGTCGAGCTTGGTCACGGTCATTGCGGCGCGCGCCACGTCGAACTTGGGATCGTAGCCGTATGCCCCCCAGATTTTCGTCTTTTCCTTGGGGTCGTGGGTGTCCTGCGTCGGCTGCGTTCCCACGATCAGGGTCCACGATCCGTCCTTGAGCTCCACGAACAGGTCGTAGATCCCGGGCTGGAGGGTCTTGCCCCCGACTACGATCGGCACCTCCGTGGTGAGCTTGGTGGTGGATTCGGCACCAGCCCGCCAGACCGGGGCGCCTGCGTTGACTGCCTTCCCGTAGTCCGCGCCGCTGCCGAAGATGTTCTTGCGACCGCGCAGGATCGGGCGGCCGTAGTCAATCTCGATCCACTTACCACCGGGATACTGGGGTGGTATCCCCGGCTTTTGTGCGATCCAGGTGCCGGCAACCTGGGTGGCGGCCGTGCCTCGCGGCGAGAACGGCTTGTTGGTCGGTTGGCCCTGGAGCGCCACGCCACCGAGCGCTGCACAGGCTAGAAGAATGGCTGTCGCGGATGCCTTCACCGTTGTCCCCTTTCCTGATTATCGCCTCGGCAAGTCTCGAGTTCACTTCTTCTCAGCCGGCGCGCTGGGAATGATGGCAAATGCACCCGGCGATGCCGGGACAAAAACACACGGGGCGCTCTCCCAGGAGGACTACCAACCGGTATCGCTTGGTGAACTGGGGCAACCGTAACTCTCCCAGGAGCGCGTGTTCGACGAGGCTGGGGTGAGGAGTCGGGACATCTCCGGACGATACGCCCCTGCCGCGAGATTCTTCAACGGAGAGCTTGAATCAGGCGGAAACCGTTGAGACGGAAGGGCCGCGCCTCTCCCGAGGAGGCCGACCTTCCAGCGTAACGCTCAGTCCAATTCGGGGGCCGGGTTGAAGAAGATCTCCCGCACCTCGACCGGCATTCGGCACGCTTTGACGCCCTTGCGCGCCCACGCCAGCGCCTCGTCCAGGTCTGCGACTTCCACAATCGTGATACCGCCCACCAGTTCCTTGGTCTCTAAGTACGGCCCGTCGGTGACGAGCACGTCACCATTGGCCTGCGCCCGCAGTGTGCGTGCCGAGCCCAGGCCCCCGGCGAACCTCCGGACACCCGCGGCGATCATTTCGCGATTGAGCGCGTGAATCTCCTCCACCATCGCTTCGTCCTGTGTGGACGGGTCGAAGTCTTCGGGGAGGTACCCGGCAATCAGATATTGCGGCATGTCGCCTCCTTAAATCGTCTTCAGCCAGGCTAGATGTCCCGACTTCACAATTACGACGAACGGCGAGCCGGAATTCGACAGGTTGTCAAAAAAAGATTCGGTCGGCGCGAGAAGGCCGATGGCTTTCGTGCGACGGGTCATGGCCTTTGATTCTCGCCTAAGTCGCCGACGCTCAGCACGAATTTGAGCAACTATTCCTGCTCGCGGCGACTCGAGGAAACGGATCAGGAGCTTGCCTTGGTCGGATCGACGGTCCCGCGATGGCACGTGAAGCAGTTGATCGAACGGTCGTCCGGCGGGAGCTCGAGATTTCGCAAGTTGCGGAGCTGCGTATTGATCCCGCGATGCATGATGGCCATCTCGCGTGCGGCGCGCTTAGGCCGCTTGTCGTCGCTCGAGAAGTCTCGCTCGACGTGACAGTGGGTGCAGTTGACACCGAGAGCTCGGCTGTAGCCGCGGTTCATGATGACGAGAAAACGGCGCGCCGGCACGCTCTTCAGCCACTCGAGTTGGATGTTCTTGAAGACCTGTCCTGCCGGCTCGTCGCCCCGCCCGTGCAGGCGCTCCGCGATGTCCCGCTCGAAACGATCGTTGAGCTCCTGGTTTGACGGGACGGCGGGTGGCGCGGTTGCCGCAGATGGACGCGCTGCGGCAGGCGTTGGCGTCTGCCGGGGAGCCCTGGTTGTGCAGGACGCCAGCGCCAGGATGAGCACAAGACAGACAGATCTCATGTCTTAACTCCTTCTGTGAGCCCGAGATTCTGACGACAAGTGCTGGGCGGCATCGTCGCGTCCATGCTCCTCGAGAAGACGAGAAGCCAGACGTCAGAATATCGTCATATCTTTTTCGTAGATCGCGTCGACTGGCGCTAGACACCGGCCACCGGAGCCGGTGATTTCCCGCCCTTCCTCTTGCCTAGCCGGCCGAGGAATTGTCTTCGCTAAGCGGAGGCCTTCGTCGATTCGGCGAAGCGTGTCCGGTACTTTTCCTCGCTCTCTCGGAGTGCCTCCTCGGTTTGATACCGCTCGATCAGTTGGCGGCTAAGGGCGCATACAGCGCCGCCCATCGCAACTCCCGATCGGCGGGGATGCGAGGCGCCCGGAAGTGGACGGTCAGCACGCCCCGAACCTCGCCGAGGCGCGTATTCAGCGGGAAGAGTTCAGCGGCGAGCGAAGCGAGCCGGCTGCAACGACGGGTTAGGCGGTCCCACGGTTAACCTGTGGCCCCGGCGCACGCGATTCCAAGAATCCAACTAGCACCATGATGGCAAGCGGAATCGAATTGACAATTCCGCGTGACCAAGAACCGATGAACCCAGTGGGTCCGACCCAGTGGATTAGAGCGTCGAGGAAGAAGTAGAGGGTCATAGCCCAGTAAAAGGTTCGGCTCGTCTCCTTACGACTTGCTTGCCAGAGAAACACGAAGCCCAGCGCGAGCACGACAGTGCCAAATTCCTGAAGGAGATGCCCGAGGAAGGGGTTGCTTATCGGTTCAGGGAGGATGCCCGCCGCGAGGCCGTTCGGAAGCCACGCCGTTGGAAGCAAGATGGACCCGATGCCGATGACGACGTACAGGACGCCGAAGAGGAAATAGGCGATGCGAGCAAGGTTGTTGAGCGCCATGCCTAGGACTCTGATACCCGCCACATGGCTCCCGACCTGCCCTGGCGCCGAACGAAGGCCGTCATTGCAAATCAGCTATTCAAGCAGGAACGTACGCCAACCTAACCACGTTTTCGTCCATTCGCTCGCCAGCTTTGAGGCGTAGCGGAGGCCGAGAGCCGGCGAAGAACGGCTTGCCGGAACCAAGCACGACCGGGTGCAAGTAGATACGATACTCATCAATAAGACCGAGGTCCGTCATGCTTCGCGCCAGGTCAGGGCCTGCAACGTCAATCTCCCCGCTAAGCTGAGCCTTCAGTCCCCGTATCACTCCCTCGACGTCGTTCTTGACCAGCGTAGCGCTCGGGCCGACCGACTTCAAGGAACGCGACACGACCCATTTCGGCTGGCCTCGCCACGCCGCCGCAAACTGGCGTTCTTCCGCGCTCCAGTCGGCATGGTCATCGTCCCAATACCGCATCACCTCGTAGGTCCGGCGGCCGTACACGCAGCCGGCCAGGCCGCCAACCAGAGCGATGAAGTGACGAAAGAGCGCGGGGCTTGGCGCAAACGCCATGTGATCGACGTATCCGTCCAACGACTGGTTCATGCCAAAGACGAGTTTCGACATAGAGAATCTCCTTCCAGGACACCTCAAGGTGAGTTGGGCAATCGTCTCCCAATGGTCGCCCTATGACGCCTAACGGCCTAAAGCTCAGCGGCGCGCGCAGTCGCGTCCGCTGAAGCGCCGTGTTCGGCGTGGCCGTCATTTCGCCTGGCCCACCTGGGGCGGAAGTACCAGCAGCACGAGACCGAGGGCGGTGAAGATGCCGCCGATGGTGGTGAAGACCTGCTGCCCAGCCCTACCGACGGCCAGGAAGACGACACCGATGGTGAGGAAAACCCCGCCGGGGGTCCGCGATCGGGCTCGGCCTTCGTTTGTCATGTCCGCAGAGCGCCTCCTATTTGATCTTCTTCGACGGGAAGGTGTTCGGCCCCTCGATGATCTTCAGCTGAGAGGCCGCGCCTTCGGCCCTGGTGAACACAAAAATATAAGGCCTGATCTTCAGGAAGAATTGCGACTCCGACTCGGCAAACAGCTCCGTCCTCGAACCCTTGGCGCTTTGGACGAATAGCCTATCGCCCTCTCGCGTGACGGTGAAGATCCGGTTATCCAGCGTCTCGAATTGGTACTCTCCGACATAGCTGTCGAGGATCTTGCGATCGACGCGGATCGCGACGCGGCCTCTCGCCCGGCGATCCTCGATCCATTTTGCGAGTGCCGCCTCCGACCTCTGCTCACAGCCGTACGCGTAGCCCCACAGTCCGAGGAACCCGCACACGAACGGATTACTCGTGACGTCCTCATACCCGATATCGGCCAGTCCCTCGCTGTTGGCGAGCAAGACAATCGAGACGTTCCTGTCCGGCTCCTTGAGATACATCGCGGAGAACCCCGTGCCCCATTGCCCGTAGTGCCAGACCAGCTTGCGTCCGTGGTAGTCCGTGACAAACCACCCCAACCCGTAAGGGAGGCGCTCGCCGCTCGTCGAGACGAAAGGCGTCCAGGCCTTTTCCTGGGTCTCCTTCTTCAGGAACACGTGTCGATCGATCGCGACGTCATACTTGGCCAGGTCCCGGACGGTCGAAAGCAGCCCCGCTGCCGCGCCGATGAAGTCCCTGGGCGGGTAGCCGGGGTGGACGATTTCACCGGCGCCGTAATACGCGTAAGGTTGGGCGAGCCTCGACAGGTTCGCCTTGTACCGATCGAGGTGCTCCTTCCCGAGCGAAGCAACCCATTTGTCCGCATCTTCCACGACGTTGTGATACGGAACGCTGCCCGACATCCCTAGGGGATCGAAGAACGTTTCGACGACGACGTTGAGGAACGGCTTGCCGGCCTTCTTCTCGATGACGGCCGTCAGGTAGTCGAATCGCCTTCCGTCGTACCGGAAGCGCTCTCCGGGCGTCCCGGTCGAGGTGTGGGTCAGAAGGTGCTTGATCTTGACCGAGTCATCCTTGAAGTCGCTCGAGTAATGGGAGACCGGCTCGTCGAGGTCGAGCTTCCCCTGCTCCACGAGCTGCACGATCAGCGTCGCCGCGAACGTCTTGGTCAGCGAGGCGATGGAGTAAAGCGTGTCCGGGGTCGCGGGAATGCGATTCTCGAGGTCGGCGAAACCGAATCCCTTGACCCAGACGACCTTTTGGTCCTCGAGGATGACGGCGGACAGGCCGGGGATCTTGAGCCGCGAACGAAGCTCGCCGGCTTGTTTCTCGAAACGTTCCAGCCGCTTCTTCTCCGCCGGCGCTCGAGACGATGACGCGGTTGCGCTCGCCATCAGCGCGACGGCAAAGAGGCCGGCAACCCATTCCACCTCCCTTGGACGGCGGGGACGGAGAGAAGTTAGGAAATTCGCGATTTCGGGTTCTGGATCTTGTAATTCCGGCTCCGCCGCATGCGAATGTTAGGCGGCGGTCCCGGCGGTTGATGGAGCCAGGGTGTTGTGAAAGGACGCGACCTCCCAGCCTCCAGGCTCCCGGGTCAACACCGCGGAGAGTTTCGCCGTGTGTCTACCAGCCAGGGGCCCTGTCGGGGCGTTGAGTAGGGCACCTACGTGCACCAGCGCCACGTCCGGCCTCAGGAAGCGCAGAGACTCGATGGTGAATCGATTGACGCTACCCGCGTAGATGGTCCCAAAGATTGCCGCATGGCCGTTTGCGATCGCCTCGCGGCCGCGAAGGTGTTCTGCTCGAATCGTTACGAAATCGGCCTCGGCCGCGAACGGCGCGCCAAACGCGCTGCCGTCCCCCGCGTTCCAGGCGACTTCCAGACCAGCGACAATTGCCTCGATGAAGCTCCGGTCAGCCGCGCCATTCGGGTTCGTCATGGAACACCTCCACGGATTCGTCTCCACCCGAAGGCTCGGCTACATCGCACCTACATTCACCCAGGCAGTGGTCGTGTCCCATGCGAGCTTGAGATTGCAACCGCCGCCCGCTTTCTCAAAGGAGATCGTAAAGTTCTCGACTGGGGCACTAGCGGTTCCGGCCTTCATCTCCACGCGCGCGAGATCCTCTTTCTCACCGGGATAGTCCGTGCCCCACTCGCCGGTCTTCTTGCTGATGATGAGCGTCCACTTGTCCTTGCCGGGAAGGGTGAAGAGCGTGTAGCTGCCCGCCGGAACGTGCGCGCTGCCGACCATGACGTCCCCTGTGGTGACGAAGGTAGTGGCTTCATTCGCGCCGGTTCGCCAGACCTCGCCATACTTCACGACATCCGGGAAGACGTTGCGGCCTTTCTTGCGCGGGCTGGAGTAGTCAATGGTGACCGTCTTCCCGCCGGCAAGTTCGCACTTCGCCGTAGCGGGTGGACTCGGGCGCTTGGATTTGTCCTGCTGAGCTTGCAAGGAGCTTGCGACGGCAAGGGCGAGCACCAACGAACCACAAACGATTGGGATCTTACGCATGCGAGTTCCTCCTATCGAACGACGCAGTCTCACGATCGAGACCACTCGGCACCGCTGTCCAGAGCCTGCCATCTCACCACGCCTAACTCTATCCGTCAGATCGCGAGTCCGACGTCGCCTTCGAGCACCGATGTTTTCAGCTGGGGGCACTCTCCACTCTTCCACAGTGCAGCAGTGTGTAATACCCGATACCTGATGGGTCCCCCGTCTGGTCTCTCGCTGCGCGCAATGGGGCGCGGGATGCAGACAAACTCGGTGCGCATCTCATCGGCCGACAACTGGACCTTCGCATAACCGTGTCCTCCAAGATCTACGAACTCGAGGTGCGGAGCGAGATCCGGGTTGGAGAGCGACCGCGCGCGCTTGAGGTCGGAGCTCTTTGCATATTCGAAGCACGAACGGACGCCGTGCTTCACCAGCATGTTGAAGGTCCAGTCCGGCTTGGCCCCCGCATCCTTGTCAGCAAGAAACAGCGGTCGTAGCGGAGAGTCCTTCGGAAGTTTGTGCTCATAGGCCTCCATGGCGCCGGGGCTGACGAGTGACGCGCCAACGAAACTCAAGCCTACCGGCTCGAACTTGCCGGGGGGAAGTTCCGCGGTCGCATATCCGGCCCAGAAGCTGTGGCGATCACCCGAGACGATCGCGAAGCCCGTAATCTTCGCGTCGCGCACGAGATTGTAGATTTCCGCACGCTCTGCGTAAGCAGTGCCGTAATCACCCCCGCTCAAGGATGCGAAGGTGTTTTGGGGCCAGGACTCCTTGGTAAGTCCCACCGGCAGGTTCTGGGGGTCAGCGCGCGAATCCGGTGTGCCCAGAGAGTTGGCCCAGATCTTCCACGCCGCCGTTGAGTTCTTGAGCTTGTCCTTGAACCATGCCTTCTGCTCCGCCCCGAGAATCGTTTGCGGAGGCGCGCTCCGTTGCGGGTTGGGGACATGCGCATCGTTGAAGCGGATTTCCGCAGGAGGATTGCCGCCGTTGAAGCCGCGCCCGCCATCCAGGATCCGCATCGCAGGCTCAGGAAACATTCCTATGAACTCGTCGCCGCCGAGCTTGGCGAGAGACGGATCGGCGAAGGGGTCCACGCTCCGATAGCTACGCTGGTCGGTAACGATCACGTCCAGGTGCTGACCGTACCGAAATGCCCGGTAGCCCTTGAGGCTGTTGATCGCCGTCAGGTTGTTCGGTTCCAACCCCAGACCATCGCTATCGAACTCCTTGATTGGAACGTCTTTTACAGACGGTGGATCGAAACGCTCGAGTAAACCGCTCGGCGGAGCAACACGCGCGGGGAGGTATTCGAACCAGGCCTGATTCGCCGCGACCTTGACGCTCTGGCCAGGCTGCTCGAAAGCCCCCGCCTTGACGATGCTTTGCCAACCTTGCCACGAAAACTCGTGGTTGTCCCAAATGGCGACGAAGGGCCAGCGCGCGCGCGCGTCCTGGAGGTCGGGGTCGGCGAGATAGCCTTTGTAGATGGCCCGGTAGCCATCGACGGTCAGCGGTATGTGGAAGTTGCCGACCTTGTGGCCGTCTGAGATGCGCGCAACCTCATAGATCGTGCGATCGTAGCGTGTCTTCACCTCGTCGGGATATTGGACCACCTCGTAGATGAAATCGCCCAGGTGCAGAACGAAGCCGAGCTGCTGGGCGGCGGGGGCGCGTTCGTCTTCGTAAATCATCCGGCGATAGGCGTTGAGCTTGCCCTCATTGACATCCTGACAGCTCACGAATGCGAAGTTCACTGTGCGCGGATCGTTTGGCAACGGCGCAGTGATCGTGCGGCCGACCCGGCTGCCGTTTCCGTCGGCGTCGGTAAACCGATACCAGTAAGTGCGGGCCGGCTTGAGCCCCCCGATCAGAACGCGCGTGGTCCAGTCCGCGGCACTCGAGACCGGTGCCTGCGCGTGCGCAATGACTCGGCGGAATGCCTCATCCTCGGCTACCTCGACCGTCAGGAGCTGGCGTGTGCCCTGGGCAAACGGGCGCCTCGTCCACAGGATGACGCTGTGCGGATCGGGATCGCCCGAGGCAACCCCTTGGGGATAGAGATCACGCCGCTCATGCCAGTGGGCGCGTGAACCTCGAGCCGGTCCGGCCCATGCGAACGAAGCACCGACTGCTGCTGCAGCTTTGAGAAAGGATCGGCGGCTAATCTTCATCGTCTCACTCCGTCCGGGCTCCAGTTGGCGTCACCTCAGGGTTCGGACGCGAACGCTCGCCAAGACAAGTACTCTACGCCCGTAAGTTGCTGTGGCGTGTAACGCCTCGATCAAATTGGGGGACCCTGACACCAAGCCAGAAAGGCCCGCTCCCAGACAGGGCGGAGCACCAAGTGGATCGCGCCCGGCCAAGTCACAATCCCCAGATTCGTAGCCAAGTTGGGAAGGGCTCAGGCTGCATCTGCCACCATGCTTCCCCTGCCGCTCATCGAGAAGGCCCTGACTGTTCTGCCTCGGAGGCCGCCGCACCCGCGCGCCGCTCGAGTACTTCGAGGGCGGATCGACAGTCGTCGGCCGTGGCGTGGAGCCCGTCGATTGGCTGGCCGTAGCAGGCCGTAACGCGCGAAAACGGGACCGGAAGGCAGTAGCGACGGGGTGACGATCGAACCGTGAGCACGGGTCGCGCATGCCAGGTCATCGGCACGAGGAGAGCCTCCGCGGCTCGCGCGACCTCCAAGAAACCGGGTCTGACGTGGCCGTCGGGGCCTCCCGAATCCGGAAATACGCCGATGACCGGCCGCTCTGCCTTCAGAAGGTTAATTATCTGAGCCTTGGGTTGGATGGGCGACCGACGGCGGTAAACCCAGACGGGGAAGCCGTACCAGGAGGCCGATTGCTGCAATGCTCGCGACAGAGGCCCATCGTGACCGATTGCAAGAGGCAGGTGGTCCAGCGGAAAGTCACGGAATGCGCAGAAGCTGTTCAGTTCGTACGCGTGCCATGCAAAACAGATGATTGGTCGCGATCGGTCCTTGAACAACCGGATAAGATCCGCCGCATCTGGCTCCCAACGGATTCGAGTGGTCCGGTACGCGGGGTACAAGCTGCTCGCGACTGCTAGATTCGAAAGGTAGACCAATGGCTCAAGAAGAATGTCGAGCACTCGAGCTTGATGAGGTGCATCTGAAAACCGAATCAGCCGCGGCATTGGATTAGAGATCCGTCGATGTTTGTGAGCGGCCGAACGCACGAAAGCTCACCGGCGACAGCGGCGCAGCCGCTGGCGTCCGGTGCAGTGCCGTGTTGGGCGGTGTCATTTCACCACGGCCTGAGGTCGGTCGGTCGCGGTAGCGAGAACTGAGCCGGTCCGTCAAACCCGGCAACCTCCAGCTCGGAAATCGCCTTCTCGCGAACGTGAACGATCACGTTGACGGCGACGCCCTCGCGAGACTTCCCCTCTGCGTCAGCGATGACCAGGGAGCCTCCCCTGCCCGATGAGACTTGGTCATCCAGTGCTAGATCGATCGTCGGGCAACCACACGTGCATTCCGAGACGACTCGGAGCCGGCCGAGCTGCTCAACGTACGCTTCGGCCTCCGGTCCACCGTGCTCGATCATCCAGCGGAGGAGTCGATCTTCATCCTGAGTCAGCGATCGTGAGACGCGACGGTGTAGTCGGTCCTTCACCTGTGCCGCCCTCCGCCTAACGGCTTGCGGCTCAGCGGCGCGCAAGCGCGTCCGCTGAAGCCGCGGATTAGGCGCTCCCAGGGGTCAGCCGTCGCTGAATTGGCCATTCAACGAACGCAAGGAACAGATACAGGAGAAAGATCGCACAGGGAACTAGTGCCACGAGCGAGATCGCAGGAGGAAAGCCCGCTTTCCCGAGTATTCGCCAAGTGGGCCAAACCAAGAGCAAAACGAAAATGAGTACGACGAGCAGCTCGGGAGCTCCGAGTGTTCCGAACATCAGACCTCCTTCCCGCCAGCGCCTGTTAGGCGACCGCAAATTCTGGGCCTCTAGACCGCGCTGAACTCCTCCGCGCGCGGCCCGCAGCTTCCGCCGCGATGCGACGTTTAGCATCTTGAGTGGGACGAGGCATTCGCCACGTTTGCTCATCCGCGTGCTCAGGCTTAGGAGACCCCGATCATCTCACCGGTTCCCATCCTTCTGATGGATCTACGGTTGCGGACGCCGGGCTGCTGCCGCACGTCGGTTGTCCCCAGAAGGAAAGCGCGCCCTCGGTGGCGACCGCCGTCGAAAAAGCAGCCCGCGCCGGGGCTCCCCTTGCATGCCGTCCCCATGCGTCATATACTGAACCGGATGGTTCAGTATATGCGAGCCCGCCTCGATGCCTCGTTCGCCGCGCTCTCGGTTGCCACCCGACGCGGCGTTCTGGAGCAGCTCGGACGTTCCGACGCTTCGATCACAGACCTTGCCGTGAGGTTCCACATGACCCTCACGGGCATGAAGAAGCACGTCGGCGTCTTGGAGCAGGCCGGGCTCGTCATCACGGAGAAGGTCGGGCGCGTGCGGACCTGCAAGCTCGGCCCGCGCCGATTGGAGGAAGAGACGGCCTGGATCGAGAGGTATTGCCAGCTCTGGGACGCACGCTTCGACGAGTTGGACAAGGTTGTCGAGGAATTGAAACG
>DATFQY010000100.1:0-10442 GCA_035263845.1 Thermoanaerobaculia bacterium
TGGAAGACCGGCAAAAGGGAGCTGTTCCACGAGTTCCGCCCCATCGATCCAACCAAGCTGACGGCCAGCATCGTCCTCGTCTCGCCCGACGGGAAGGCATGAGTCTACAGCAACCTCCGCCGGCTCGGCGACCTCTACCTCGCCGAGGGACTGAAGTAAGCCGACCCTCCCCTCCGATCTCGATGGCTACCGTCCGCAGCGGGTCGCCACGCGGGCGGTGATCTCCACGCTCGACGGAAGCCCGGTCGTCGGGGCCTCTCCGGCGCCGAGTGAATGGAGCTCCTCGTGGATCAGGATGTTGGCGGCCCCGTTGGGATCGCGGCGCGCGATGCTCTCCAACGATCCGCAGACGAAGACTTCCAGGCTGCCGGTGCTGGTGACAGCGAGGATACCGGGGGCTACGCAGAGCCGATGGCGGCTTCCGTTTCGAAAGCGCATCCGTCGGAGGTGATCCTCCGGTCTCTCGCCGCTCTTCTTCAGGACTTCATCGAGGGAGGCATCCCTGTCGTCCTTGAATTCGGCAAAGATCTGCTGGCAAGCCGCAGTCCGGAGCTTGGTTGTCGCGATCGCGCGCGCCCTCTCGAGGAATGTTCGGGCAGATCCTTCGATCGGGCCGGCGTCCGTGCCATCTGCAGGAACCTGCGACAGAGCCAGGGACGCCGAGAGGAACGCGAGAGCGGCGCCCGCTTCGCACCGCCGAATCCGGAGGGGGCCGGCGAGCCTGTCCATCGAGGCCTCCCGCCGCCGGGGATTTGACGCGTTCGGCGTCCCGCCGGCGGAACGCCTGTAAGATGGTGATCACTCGCGTGGAAGTCGTTACAGCTCGATTACGGTTTTTCACGATTTCCGTTAAGCGCTTCGCATGCGGCTGACGTTCGGTGATTGCACTTATGACTCCGGGACGCGGGAAGTCCTCCGAGCCGGACAGGCGCTCGCTCTGACGCCGAAGGCCTTCGTGCTTCTCGAGGTATTGATCGAGAGAAGGCCTGGCGCGGTCTCGAAGAAGGAGCTCCACGACCGGATCTGGCCGGGAACGTTCGTTACCGACACAAGCCTCGCCAACCTGGTCGCGGGACTGCGTGCCGCGCTGGGTGACGACGCGACCGAGCCACGCGTTGTCCGTACGGTGCACCGATTCGGCTACGCGTTCTGCGCGGAGGTCGAGCCGGCGCGCGACCGGGGCGCAGCTCGGGCCGCCGTCGGGGTGATCTGCCGTCTGCTCTGGGGGGACCGTGTCCTTTCGCTCGATCAGGGTGACAACGTTCTCGGACGGGACCAGGAGGCGGGAATCTGGATCGATGACGTCTCGGTCTCCCGGTGTCACGCCCGGATCACGATCGAGGGAAACGGCGCGACCATCGAGGATCTCGGCAGCAAGAACGGCACCAAGCTCAACAAGGCCAAGATCGACGCCGTCGAGCGGCTGAAGGATCGAGACGCGATTGAAGTCGGCGCGGTGAAATTGATCGTCCGCATTCTCCGGCGAACGGGAACCACGGCGACGGCGGACGACGCCGCGCGATGACTCTGCTCAGTCGCTGACGCGCCGCGTCACGCGAGAATGCCCAGGCTTCTCTTCGCGTTGAGGTTATGGCCCGGGAACACGGGGGTCAGGTTCTCAATGCCCATGCGTTTCGCGAGGATCTCTGCGAAGACGTCGCGGAAGTCGGTCGTGACGGCGAGGTCGCGGTTCTCGTAGAGGTGGGAGGAGTCGAGGCCCGGCCAGCGGCCGTAGACCCGGCCGCCGCGGACGCCGCCGCCTAAGACGAGCATCACGTTGGCGTGGCCGTGGTCGGTGCCGCGGTTGCCGTTCTCCTTCACGGTGCGGCCGAACTCCGACATGGTGACGAGAGTGACATCGGCCATCCGCGAGCCCATGTCCGTGGCGAAGGCGGCGATCGCGGCGCCGTATTCGCGCAGGCGGTTGGAGAGCTGGCCCTCCGATCCTCCCTCGCCGGCGTGGGTGTCCCAGCCTCCGACGTCGGTGAAGGCGACCTCGAGGCCCACGTCGGCCTTGATCAGCTGCGCGATCTGCTTCAGCGCGTTTCCGAAGGCTCCGGCTGGGTAGGCGGCGCCGTTGTCGGGGGCGATCGACGCGGGGTCGGCGGACTTCAAGATTCGCGCCGCTTCGAAGGACTCCTTCGCGGCGCCCCCGAGCGCGCCGGCGACGGCGTCCTCGTACATGGATTCGAAGGAGTTGGAGACCGCGGCTGAAGCTGCTCCGGCGCGAACGCCGAACCCGGCGAGGCTGTTCATGGAGACCGCGCCGGCCGATCCGGCGAGGATGCGCGGCAGGGCCGGGGTCAGCGAGACGGCCCGCAGCGGCGAACAGGAATCCACCTTTTTCTGCGCGATCGCGCGGCAGAGAAATCCGTCTGCCGTCGCCTTCTGACCCGGCGTGCCCGATTCCATGAAGTCCTGGGCGTCGAAGTGGGAGCGCGTCGAGTCGGGGCTCCCCGCGGCGTGGACGAAGGCCGCCGAGCGGTCCTGGAAGTAGGGGAGAACCGGGGCGAGCGCGGGATGGAGCCCGAAGAAGCCGTCGAGGTCGAGCACCGCCCCTTCGCCCGAGCCCGGACGCGGGACGGCGATCGAGGGCCTCGCGTCGTAGTACGTCTTCTCTCCGTGCGGGACGACGACGTTCAACCCGTCCACCGCCCCGCGCTGAAAGACCGCGACGAGCACCTTTCGGTTCGGCGCAGGAAGAGTCGCGGCCCCGGCCATGCGAACGAACACGCGCGGCAGGAACCCGCCCGCGACGAGGGCCAGACCGCTGGATTTCAAGAACACGCGCCGGTCAAACAGGACGGCACCTCATCATTGGCGTTGGAACTCGGGGCTTCCGAGGATCAGGCCGGCGATCAGAGGGACCCGGGCGTTCTCGCCGGCTTCGGCGTCGATCCTCTTCTCCAGGATCGCCCGGGTTGCCGGGGAAAGCTCTTCGCCGACGAGGGCGCAGGAGAGGGCGTTCGCGGAAGCCCTCGGATCGGTGGCGGTGTCCGGCGGCAGGAGCGACTCCGCCTTCGACCAGGTGCCGGGGAGCCGGTTGCCGGCGAGCTGGAGCGCGAAGTTCAACCGCGCGACCAGCGCGCCTGTATTGACCCAGGCTTCCGCGGCGTCGGAGTATCCGGTTGGAGGCTGGCAGAGGTACAGGGGCTCGCCCATCTGTCCGAGCTGCCGCGCGATCGGGAGGGCGTCGTCGGTCGTCGCGCCGATCGCGCGGACCGCGGAGATCACATACTCGAACGGCGACTTGATCTTCGCGCGGTAGTAGCGCGGATCGGAGAACTCCGGGCTCGTCACGACCGTGCGGACGGTCTCCCGCAGATCGCCGCCGGTGTCGAGGAATCGCTTCGCCACCCGTTCGACGAGGTCAACCGGAGGCTCATCCGCCACGAACCGGCGGCAGAGTTTCAAGGCGATGTGGCGCGCCGTCGCCGGGTGATTGGCGAGGATGCGGATCATCTTCTCGCCTTCCTCGATGCCTCCTCCGAACGGAAAGGAGACCCCCAGGACCGTCTTGGTCGCGATGTCGTGGAGAGGCGCCCGGAAGACGAACCCGGTTCCCTGCTCCGGCCGCACGATCGACCAGCCCGTCAGCACGCGGGCCAGCTCCGTCACGTCCTTCTGGGTGTAGCCGCCGTCCACGCCCAGCGTGTGGAGCTCCATCAGCTCGCGGGCGTAGTTCTCGTTCAAACCGCCCGGCCCGTTTCCATTGGCCCGCGTCGGGGCCATCCCCTCGCCGAGGAAGCGCGCGAGCCTCAGGGGCCGCTGCGCCCGGTGGTCGGGCTCGGCGGCGGACTGGGCGTTGTCCAGGTAGAAGAGCATCGCGGGCGACTTCGCCGTCGCCAGGAGGAGGTCTTCGAACTTCCCCCAGATGCGCGGGCGCACGACGTCCCGCTCGAAGGACGTCAGGAAGATCCGGTCCAGGCCCTTGCCGGCGAAGACGTTGAAGTGGTTCATCCAGAAGTCCACGAGGACCTCGTTCAACTGCCGCTCCGACCGGACTGCCCGGAGAATGCGCGCCTCCGTCAGCTCCTCGACAATCCGGCGCGGACGGTTCTCGTAGGGGACCATCGCCTGCTCGTCGAGAACGCCGTTGACCCCGTTCTTCTTTTCCTGGCGAGCCTCCCGAATTGGTTTCTCGAACTTCTCCCAAAGCTTTTCCGTCGTCATGGCGAGTGTGGGAAAGCGCTCGAGGCTCGACTCGACCGCGCCGTCGGGAATCCGCTCGGGAGCGAGCTGCTCGTCGATCCAGGCGGGAACGCCGAAGGAGACGACGCGGTCCACGTCGCCCGGCCTCGGCCCGAAGGCAAGCCGATTCAACGCGTGGATCGCCATCTCCCTGTTGGCAAGCGCCGGCTTCGACGTCGGCGCCGCCGCGGACGCTTCGAAGACCGCCAGCAATCCGGCGACTCCAAGGAGAACGCCGCTTCGCCGCGAGAAACTCCGAAAGCGCCTCACATCGAGTTAGACGACGGCGAGACAGAGCGGGTTACGAATGCTAAAATCCTGAACGGATGGAATTTTCCGGCGGATTCCGGGACGAATGCGGCGTTTTCGGGGTCTGCGATTCCCAGGACGCCGCCAACATCGCCTACCTGGGCCTCTACGCCCTCCAGCACCGCGGGCAGGAGTCGGCGGGCATCGCCACGCTGGAGGATGGTCAGATCCGCGTCGAGCGGGACATGGGCTACGTCGCGGACGTTTTCGACGAAGCCCGGCTGTCGCGCCTGACCGGCCGCACCGCGATCGGCCACGTTCGGTACTCGACGGCGGGCGGCTCGTTCCTGGCCAACGCTCAACCGATCGTCTTCGCGACGGGGCGCGGGCCGCTGGCCCTGGCGCACAACGGCAACCTCGTCAACGTCCGCCAGATCCGCTCGGCGCTGGAACGCTCCGGGGCGCTCTTCACCACGACCTCGGACACGGAGGTCATCCTCCATCTCGTCGCGCGGTCCAAGGCGCCGACGCTGACGGAGGCGATCGCCGAGGCTCTGGTGGAAGTCCGCGGGGCCTACTCACTGCTGATCCTCTCGACGGAGGGGATCTTCGCGGCGCGCGATCCCAACGGGATCCGGCCCCTCTCGCTCGGCATCCGCGAGGGCTCGCCGGTCGTGGCTTCGGAGACGTGCGCCTTCGATCTCATCGGCGCGAGGTTCGAGAGGGACGTGGAGCCGGGAGAGATCGTGAGGCTCTCAAGGGAGGGGTTCGCCTCCACGCGCTTCGCCTTCCCGCACCACACGCCGTGCGTCTTCGAGCACGTCTACTTCTCGCGGCCGGACTCGCTGGTCTTCGGAAGGAGCGTCGCCGCCACCCGGGAGGCCATGGGCACGCGGCTGGCCCGCGAGCACCCGGCGGAGGCGGACGTCGTCGTCCCGGTGCCGGACTCCGGCATGTACGCGGCGCTGGGGTTCGCCCGCGAGTCGGGCATCCCCTTCGCGCTGGGCCTCGTCCGCAACCATTACGTCGGGCGCACCTTCATCGAGCCCAAGCAGTCGATCCGCGACTTCGGGGCCAAGGTCAAGTTGAACCCGGTCCGCGAGGTCGTCGAGGGCAAGCGCGTCGTGATGGTGGACGACTCCATCGTCCGCGGAACGACCTCGAAGAAGATCGTCCGGATGCTTCGCGACGCCGGCGCCAAGGAGCTGCACGTCCGGATCTCTTCTCCGCCGACGCTCGCCTCCTGCCACTACGGGATCGACACGCCGACCCGGCGCGAGCTGATCGCCTCCACCGCCTCGGTCGAGGAGATCCGCGACTTCATCGGCGCCGACTCGCTCGGCTACCTCTCGACGGAAGGAATGCTCCAGGCGTTCGGACGGCCGCAGCAGGCCACCTGCACGGCGTGTTTCACCGGCGTCTATCCCGTCGAGATCCCCGAAGAGGAGCGCGAAAAGGAAGGCGCGGTCGCCGGTTGCTGATCCGCCGGCCGCGGCCGTGAGCACCGCGGCGGTCCTCGCGGCGACCATCGCCTTTCGCGGGGCGACACTGATCGACGGCACCGGCGCCCCGGCCGTTCGCGATTCCCTCCTCGTCATCTCCGACGGCCGGATCGTGTCGGTCGGCCAGGCGACGCCCGAAGCGCTCCGCGCCCTGCCCCCGGGGACGAAGGTCGAAGCCGTTTCCGGAAAGTGGATCGTTCCGGGTTTCGTAGACGCGCACGTCCACGCCGACTCAGACGAGGATCTCAAGACGATGCTGCGGTGGGGGCTGACCTCGGTGCGGGTCATGGCCGAGGACTCCGCGGCCGCGGTGAAGCTCGCGTACTCCTCGAAGACGCGCGGCGACATCCCGGAGGTCTTCCCGGCCGCGCCGATCTTCACGGCGAAGGGGGGATGGTGGGACCAGGGGGAACCGCCGGACGCGAGTCTCGACCGCTTTGCCGACAACCCGGAGCGCGCCCGGGCGTCGGTGCGCCGGGCCAGGGTGCTCGGCAGCGCCGAGATCAAGTTGATGCTCGACGACATGCGGTGGTGCCGCGATCCGCTGTCGCCGCTCCCTCGAATGAAGCCCGACGTCGCCAGGGCGCTGATCGAAGAGGCACGTAACGAGGGACTGCGCGTCAGCGTTCACGCTCCCGGCCTCTCCGACGCAAAGGAAGCGATCGCCGACGGCGCCACGGCGCTGGCCCACGGAGTCCTGGATCCCATCGACGATGGGACGCTCGCGGTGATGAAGTCGCGGCCGGTTTTCTACATCCCGACGATGGACATCTTCGAGCTCTTAGCCGACCCGAAGGGCTTCGTCGAGACCGTGCTGTCGGATCCCCGGGCGGCCGCCGGCGTTCCGGCGGAGACGGCTGCGAGCTACCGTTCCGCCGCTTATGCCGAGCGCTACGCGAAGAGCTATCCGAACGTCGAGTCGCTGAAGAAGAAGCTTCCCGTCCTTCGGGAGAACATCAAGCGCCTTCACGCCGCCGGAGTCCCCGTGGCTCTCGGGACGGACATGTGGGCGTTCCCAGGTCTCGGCGTCTCGATCGAGATGGACCTCTACGTCCGCGCCGGCCTGACGCCGCTCGAGGTCCTCCGCGCGGCGACCCTGACGTCCGCCCGCTCTCTCGACCTCGACAAGGACCGGGGAACGCTCGCCGCCGGCAAGCGCGCCGACTTCCTCATCCTGGATGCGGACCCCACCGCCGACGTCCGCAACGTTCGCGCCCTCTCCGCGGTCTACAAAGCCGGCGTCCGGGCCGTCCCTCGCTGAGCCGCGCGAGTAGGAGTCAGGGCCGCTGGACCAGGCGGAACCCGTGGCGCCGCAGGTACTGCTCGAGCCCTACCTTCCGGGCCGCCTCCGCAAGCGGTCCCTTCGCATCCGGCGCCAGCAGCGGCGGCGGGTACGAACCGAATCTCGCCAGGGCCCGGATGTTCCTGCGCGTCACGTCCTCGCGCGCGTTGTTGTAGCGCGGCGTGGCGTATTCGAGGTATCGGTTGCGGTCGGTGTTGGACCGGAATCGAGGCAGTCGGCTCATTCGCGAGACGTCCTCGGGAGCGAGGAGCCGGGAGGCCAGGAGGTCCTCGAAGCGTTTCGCGAGGCTCTCCCCGCTCCAACCGACGGAATCGTGGTAACGCTCGATTCGGGCCAGGAAGCCGGGCTGGATTTGCTGGGGTTGGTCGGAGGCGATGATCAGCCCCTGGCCGCCGACCACCCAGAAGCTGACGTGCGGGAAGACGCGGCCGACCGTGACGATCGCGCTCGAGAGCTCCTCGAAACCGATGTGGTGCACCTGGATCCACTGCTGGAACACGCCGCCGGTCTTCAGACGTCGGCGCGCCAGCTCGTAGAACTCCCGACTGTAGAGGTTCGTCGCTCCGGCGAACCAGACGCTCGAGATTTCGACGGTGATGAGGTCGTAGCTCTTCTCCCGAAGGAGGAGCAGGTTGCGGCCGTCCTCCAGGAAGAGCCGCGCTTGCGGCGCGCGCAGGATGCGGCGGTTGACGTGAGAGAACCAATCGTCGGCAGCCCCGACGATCCCCGGCGCGATCTCCGCGATGTCGACCGAAGGGACGCCCATCGCGGCGATGGCGTAGGCGGTCCTTCCGGTGCCGAGGCCGATGGAGAGTCCCTGGTCGAACTTCTCCGCGAAAAGCATCGGAGTCAGGGCAAAGCCGGTCTGCCCCTCCATCTCGCCGCTGTCGTTGCCCTGGAATTTCCCGTTGGTCAGCAGCGTCCGCACCGGCCCGCTCTCGCTCGGGTTCTCGACGACGGTCGTGAACCCGCCGACGGTGTCTTCGCGGAAATACCGGAGAAGGCTCGCCGAATCCACGAAGGCCTTGCCGAAGTAGACCTGCTCGCCCGAAGTCAGCGCGAGGCGGTTCCATTTCGGCTGGATCCAGACGGCCGCCAGCGCCGCGGCCGAGAAGACGAGCATCCCCCGGCGCGCCGCTGCGGCGGCCCGGATCAGGCCGATCGGAAGCGCGAGGAGGGCGGCCAGGGAGGCGAGCAGCCTCAGGCTCAACTCCGAACCAACCGCCGGAATGAGCCCGAAACCGGTCGAGAGCGCGCCCAGGATGCTGCCGACCGAGTTCGCCGCGACCAGGGTCCCGGCTGTCGCCCCGGAGCCGCTCACCGGAAAGACGTCGAGGCGGAAGAGCGCCGGAAAAATCATGCCGAAGGCGGTGGCGGGTGGGATCAGGAGGACGGCGGCGACCGCCCAGCGCAGGGCCTCGGCCGCGGCGAAGGAATCGATGCTCCCTCCCATCCGTGCCAGCGCGCCCGGGACGCTCGGCCAGAGACCGCTCATGAGGGCGGCCACGATCGCGCCGGCGAGTAGGGTCCGTCCGAGCTCCCTGGAGGGGATGTGCCGCTCGTTCGGGAAGCGCAGCGAGATCAGAGCGGCGCCCAGCCCGAGCCCCGCGAGGACCATCGCCAGCATCGCGGCAAAGGCGTACACACTGTTTCCGATGACGGTGCCGATCAGCTGCGTCCACACGACCTCCAGCGAGAAGAACAGGTATCCCGACAGGAAGGCGACGCCGGTGAGAAGCGCCGCGCCGTCGGTCGAGGCCGGCGGCTCCGGAGACGAGCCCGCGGCAGGCGCGGGCCTCTCCCGGTCGGGGTGCGTGCGCGCGAGCGTGAAGGCGGCGAGCGAGACCAGCGCGTTGACGGAGAAGACGAGCAGCAGGGTCCCATCCATGCCCAGGGTCGGGAATGCCACGAAGGGACCGAGGAACGCCCCTCCGATGGCTCCCAGCAGGTTGCAGGCGTAGAGACCGGAGATGGCGCGGCCGGGATTGGCAAGCGCCAGGCCTTCGAGGGCATCCACGATCGAGGGGAAGGAGGCGCCCATCGGGATCGTTGCCGGGAGTATCCAGCACCCGGCGACGACGACGCGGCAGACCTGGAGGAGCGCGCCGCTCTCGTTGCCAAGCGCGAGGAACGGAGCGAAGACCCCGATGAGCCGGTCGAAGGCGAGGCAGAGGAATAGCGCCCAGACCGCGACCGTGCCTTCGAGGAGGGCGTATGCCTTCAGCGGCCTCCGGACCCTGCGCCGCAGGACCTGGCCGTAGAGGAGGCCGCCGGCCGTCAGTCCCCCGAAGTACACGGCGAGGACCGTCGCCGCGGCCGGCGTGCTCGCGCCGAGCAAGGTGCTCAGCAGCTTCTCGAAGACCTGCTCGGCGAGCAGCGCGGTGCCGCCGGTCAGAGCAAAAAGCGATGCGAGAACGATCAGTCCGATCGGCGTCGCTCGCCGGGAGCGCGGTGGGTCCGGCGGATCCGCCGAGATTTCGCTTTTCGCGAGCAAGGGATGAGTTCAGGGTAGCACGGGGCGACTCACTCGGCTCGGAGACGCACCTCGTATTCCCCGAACTGTGCCGCCCGTACCGGGTAGAGCCGATCGAACATCTCGTCGAAAGGGGTCTTCTTATCGAGATCGTCGAATCTGGGTTCGTACAGGTAGCGCCCGGTCTGCCACACGATCGCCGCCCGGCTGCCGGAACTTGCAAGGTCCTTCGCCATTTCCGCCTGGACCTCGGCGGAGTTCTGCAGGCCCGGCTCGTAGGTGTACCACCTGGTGTAAGGAAGCCGCGAGGAGAAGAGGAAAAGCCGGACGGGGTTGCCGGAGGTGGACGCCTGCGTGGATGCCACTGCGACGAACCGGCTCCCTCGGGCCGACTGTTCGTCCGCGAATCGGACGGCTTCCACGGCGTCGCGGGGAATGACGGCCGCCGGCCAGGGGTTCCGCGAAAGGCGCCGGCCGCTCGCCGCGACGGCGATCACGCGCTGCGGCAGCTGGGGGGCGACGAGCGCGAGGATTCCAAAAAGGGACACGAGGACGGCCCGGCGAGCCATTCCGAGAGTCCGCCACGCCATCGCGGCCGACACCGCGGCGAACGCGAGCGGCGGCGCCAGGTGCGCCGCGTCGGGACGCGTCCAGAAATAGTGCCCGAACGCGATGGCGGTCAGGCCGAAGGCAGCGGCCGCGGCGAGCGAGGGCGAGTCCCGGA
>DATFQY010000101.1:0-4489 GCA_035263845.1 Thermoanaerobaculia bacterium
TCCGCGCTTTGCCGCGCTGCTCAAGAAGATCCGGCTCGGCCAGTAGGTCACTTGTAGAATTCGTAGGTCGCAGTGTAGGGGACCCGGGCGATCTGCCCCACGTTTCGCTCCGAACAAGGCTCGGTCGGCGCGACGCCTCCCTTCGTGGCGACCCGCCGGATGCTTCGGGCCGTCGAAAAGACGCCCGAACCCGTGTTCGCCTTCGCCGTCAGCAACAGCCATGGAATGGCCGAAGGCGTCGGCCCCGGGTCCTTGGCGATGGCCTCGCCGACGACGGTGCTGCCGTCGGTCGACTCCCAGGTCGGGCCGGCGTAGTGCTTTCCGATCGAGCGGCCGGAGCGATCGGCGAGCGCGGCCTCCGGCGCCTGGAACTTCCACTCGTAAGTCGAGTCCGCCTTGCGCCCGCATTCGTAGATCTGGACGCCGGTGGCGAGGGCCTCGACGTACAGGGACTGGCCAGCGGGAGGCCGCAGCGCCTCGGGGACATCGGAGGGGGCGGCGGGTTGGGCGCCGCCGAACGCGGGGAGGAGAGCGAGGGCGGAAACCGTGAGGAGCGCCAGACGAAGAGAGCGCATTTTCGGAACCTCCTTCTTAGAATGAGCGGGGGACCGAACAGGTCCCCCGCTCGAGGATTCGGACACCTGCTAGTTGAAGTTGACGATCCCGCCGCCGCAGCCGACCTGCTGGATCCAGACGTGCGTTCCGGGGGCGAGCGGGTCCAGGTCGTCCAGCGAGACGATCATCTGGGCCGTGAACGATTCGTCGTTGCCGTCTCCCTGCCGGTAGAAGTCCGCGAGGATGACGACCGTCCGGTCTCCCGTGACGGCCGTCTTGAGCGCTTCCCCAGCGGCGCCCGTGCACTTGAAGGGCGCCGAGGCGAGCAGCGCGGCGGTGTCCCAGCGAATTCCCTGTCCCGCCTTGCACCCCGCGAGCTTTCCCGCCGTGATGTCGGTCAGGCAGCGGAAGCCGCCTCCCGACTGGACGAAGTCCGGCAGGTTGTAGGCGCCTCCGCCGGTGACCTCGACTTCACGGTCCCCGGGGAATCCGGTGACGAGCGGGGCGTTGAAGCTGAACGACTGGTTACCGGCGGCCGACGCCGACGATCCCATCGGTCCCGCAAGCGTCAGTACGACGATGGCCGCGATGGCCGCAAAACGGTATGCCTTCATGACTCTCCTCCTTGCTATGTGGGCGTAATTGCCCGTGGAGCGCTATGGACTGACCCGGATCGAGCCGAGCATGTTTGCGTGCCCGGTGCCGCAGCTGGACTGGTCGCACGAGAAGAAGTGCGTGCCGACCTGCGACGAGTCGGGCGTGAAGGTCACGGTCCTGGCCGCTCCTCCCGCCGTCAGCGACTGCGCCGGGACCCCGAGCGAGGGAATGCCGCCGAATCCGTGCGGGAACGTTCCCGCGCGATCTCCGTCGCGGATCTCGAGCTGGCAGGTCTGCCCGACCTTGAGCTCGAGAGTCGAGCCGCTGGCGCCGGGACCCGAGAAAGTCCACTGGAACTGCGTGGCCACGAGGCTCACGACCACCGCGGACGGAGACGTCGGGGTCGGAGTCGGCGTCAGTGTCGGGGTCGGCGTGGGCGTGCCAACGGGTGGGTTGGTAGCCGTGGCGGTCGGCGGGAGAAACCCCGTGGGCGCGGCGACGTCCGGCTGCCCGACGATGAGGATCAGGTCCCCGGAGTGATTGTCGGCCTCCGCCGCGAAGGTGAAGAGCGGGCTGCCGGCGTCACTGGATTCCACCGTCGCGTGGCCGTCCGTTCTCACGAGGCTCGCGAACCCGGCGACGCGGTAGATGTCGTTGACCTGCGTCGAGGCGTGGCCGGGCAGGCCCACGCTCGTCGTGCCGAGCAGGACGGGGCCGTCGAAGAGGCGGATCGTGGCCGTCACGGGGCCGGGGTTGGGGTTGTAGACGCCGATGTTCGTCCGGGAGTCGCCGTTGGCGAGCGCCGTCAGCACCGTCACCGCGCTCGCCGCCGAGGGAGGTAGTCCGGGGATGAACATGCCGACGAAGCCGCCGCCAGGGACCGGCGAGCGCAGCTGCGACGAGACGACGAGCGTGCCCTGGGCCGCGGAGCTGTTGAAGTCCACGGCCCCGAGCGAGCCGGGGCTCGCGAAGAGGCTCGCCGCGATGTCGTCGAACGCCTTCCCCTCGCGCGGCGCGAGCTGGAACGTCTGCGTCGCGCCGTTGAAGCGGTAGACCGCGGTCACCGTCAGCACGTCGGAGTAGGACGTGTTGAACACCCGCACGTCCGAGACGAACGGCACGCCGCCGGCCCCCGTCACCGACGCCACCGTCGGCAGCGTGACCGTCTCGGCGCGAAGCGGACCCGCGGCGAGGAGCAGGAAAAGCAGAACCGGGAGAGTCGACCGGACCTTTTTCTCGTTTCGCATGGGCCGGTCTAAAGGCACACGGAATGCCACGCTCGCGCGGCAGCGCCGCGGCGGGCCGCAAACGGCTCACCGGTGCCAAGTTGAGGCCGGTGGACGGCGGTAGGTCCTACGGCGGAACGCCACGAGTGTCTGCCAACCCGGCGGGAGAATGCCGAAGGTTCGGCAACGCCGGGGCGGCGCGGCCCGTTTAGTCTTTACTGAGGTTCCTGGTTCCGTTCAGGAAGGCCGCTCGATTCCGAGCTTCTTCATGCGGGACTCCAGCGTCGTCCGCTTCAGGCCGAGAATCCTGGCGGCGCCGCGATCGCCGCTGACCCGCCAGCCCGTCTCCTCGAGGACCGCGACGATGTGCTCGCGCTCCACTTCCTCGAGGGTCCGCGCCGCCGATTTTGCGCTCCCCGCTGCGGGCCGCGGCGCCATGAAGTCGCCGAGCTCGAAGCGGCCCTTCGGCGAGAGGATCACCGCCCGCTCGATGACGTGTTGCAGCTCCCGCACATTGCCGGGCCAGGTGTAAGCGCTCAGCCGGTCGAGCACGTCCGCGGACAGGGGACCCACCGGCTTTCCCATCTTCGAGGAGTAGTGGGCCGCGAAATGGCGGGCCAGCCGCGGGATGTCCTGCGGCCTGTTGCGCAGGGGCGGAATGGGAATCGGGAAGACGTTCAAGCGGTAGTAGAGGTCGGCGCGGAAACGCTCCTCGGCGACGGCGCGCTCGAGGTCGCGGTTGGTGGCGGCGACCAGCCGCACCTCCGCCTTCAGGGTCTGCGTGCCTCCGACTCGCTCGAACTCCCCCTCCTGCAGGACGCGGAGGAGCTTCGCCTGCAGCTCCAGGGGCAGGTCGCCGACCTCGTCGAGGAAGAGCGTGCCGCGGTTGGCCAGCTCGAACCGTCCGATCTTGCGGTTCAGCGCACCGGTAAACGCGCCCTTCTCGTGGCCGAAGAGCTCGCTCTCGATCACGCCGGCGGGCAGCGCGGCGCAGTTGACCTTGACCAAGAGCTTGTCCTTGCGCCGGCTGAGGTCATGGATCGCGCGGACGACGAGCTCCTTGCCGGTGCCGGTCTCGCCCGTGACGAGCACCGTGGAATCGGTCTGCGCCACCTTGCGGACGCTCGCGAGGACGCCGAGGATCGCTGGCGACTCTCCGACGACGTCGCCGAACGCGGAATCCGTCCGGACCTCCTCCAGCAGATAGACGTTCTCCTCCTCGAGACGCGCCTTGAGGGCGGCGATCTCCTCGTAGGCAAAGAGGTTCTCGAGCGCGAGCGCTACCTGCTCCCCGATCGCCGCGAGCAGCGAGGCATCGGCTTCACCGTACCGGCCCGGCATCCGGCTCCCCACGTTCAGGGTCCCGAGGGTCTTCCCCTTGGCCGTCATGGGGACCGTGACGGCGGAGCGGATCCCTTCCTTGCGAAGCGCGGCATGCTCCAGGAAGTCGGGCGGCTCGTCGAGGTCATCCGTCACGAGAGGCTTGCGCTGATCGAGGACCCAGCCGGCGCGGGATCCCTCGCGCCCCCACTCCGTGCCGACCGGGATGACGGGGGGCGAAGGCGCCGGGCTCGCCACGCCCAGCACCTTGAAGACATCACGCGCCGGATCGTGCAGGACGAGCGCGGCGCGGTCGAACGGGATCGCGTCGCGCAGCGCCGCCGCCGTGGCGCAGAAGAGGGAATCGCGGTCGAGGCAGGTGACGATCGCGTTGTTGACGTCGAGAAGGACTCGCTGGCGCTTCTCCGCCGCCAGGAGCGCGGACGTTCGGGATTCCACGAGCCTCTGGAGGTTCGCGGTCATCGAGCGGAACTCGCGCAGGAGGTGTTGAAGCTCGATCTCGGACATCGTGGACGTCGCCAGGACCCGGAGGATCGAGATCTCCTCGTCGGACCACTTGTGGGGCCGGCGGTCCATGACGCAGAACGTACCGATGGCGTGTCCGTCGGAGGTGATCAGCGGGATGCCGGCGTAAGCGATCGGGCCGTCTTCCCCGAGGACGGTCGTGCTGTCCTCGAAGAGGGGATCCCTCCGGGCGTCCGGCACGATCAGCGGCTCGCGCGATCCCACGGCGTGCTTGCAGAACGACCTGGCCAGGGGGGTCTGCCGGA
>DATFQY010000102.1:0-7334 GCA_035263845.1 Thermoanaerobaculia bacterium
GTAAGAGGTGCCGGCCGTGGTGGAGCTGACGTCGATCGCCGGCGCCTCGCCAGTGACCAGAACCTGCGCCTCGGTTTCCAGGCGCAGCGACAGGTCCACCGTCGTGGTCGCATCGAGCCTCACGGTGCACGTCATTTCGGCCGGCCGGAACGAAGCGAGGATCGCGGCGAGCCGATACCGGCCCGGCGGGAGAGCGGGAAGGCGATACGCGCCGTCGGAACCCGTCACGGCAACGCGCGTGCGCTGGAGGCTCGGGCTCGTCGCCTCGACCGTCACGCCGGGCAGCGGCGCGCCGGCGACGTCGGACACTCGGCCATCGATGTTCCCGGTCGTCTGGGCGATCGAGACGCCGGCCGAGCCGGCGAGGCACAAGGCTGCCACCCACCCGAGAGGACGTCCGGTTCCCATGGAACCTCCTCCTCCGCTCAAGCGATCGGCGTGTTCGCCCGAGGCCCACCCGGCAGGCCGATGCGCTGAAACGCGATATCGCTTGGCGAGATTCTCCGCCTGCTCGAAAAAGGGGGCAAACCTTATTTTCGTTCGGCGGTCTCCGTCGAACCGGAAAGGGGGAAGGCCCGGAAAACGAGATCGACAGAGCCGAGGCGCAGCTTGTCGCCGTCGGCGAGGCTCGACGCGGACTCGATTTTCTCGCCGCGCAGGAACGTCCCGTTCTTGCTGCCAAGATCCTCGACCACAGCGTTTCCCTCGGAGATCCGGATGCGGGCGTGATGGCGGGAGACGCTGGTGTGGTCGAGGAAGATCCCGACGTCGGGGTCCCGGCCGATGACGTTCTCGCCGTCAGCCAGGGCCATCTCCCGAGATCGCCAGAAAAGGCGATAGGCGAAGGACGGCTGGCGGCGGCGCCGGGGGCGTGCTTCCTCGGCTTCCGCCTGCCCGGAGAAGGCGTAGCCGAAGCGGTGGACGGTCCGGATCCACCGGGTCTCTTCGCCGGTGTCGCCGATCGCGGACCGGACCTCGGCGACCAGGCTCGTCAGCGTCCCGTCCGAGACGAACGTGTCGCGCCAGAGCCGTTCGTGGATCTCCGCCTTGGACAGGGCTCGCGGGCGGCTCTCCAGCAGGATCTCGAGGAGCTCGAACGCCTTCGGGGAGACGTGGACCGGCTTGCCTCCGAAGAGGAGCTCTCGCGTCTCTCCATCGAGAATGCAGTCCCCGAAGCGCAGCCGCATCTCCCCTCCCGGAAAAATCCCGGAATTCGCCCGGAATCCTCCAACGACATCAGCGAGGCGGGAGCTCATTTTGATTATCGCGCAAAGGAGGTCCCGCCATGACGACCGAGCCGGGCCAGGACGTTCTCGCGGAAGCCGAGTCGCTCGGGATCCCCTGGCAGATCATCCTGTCCAAGGAGATCGCCGCGGAAAAGGCGCTGCGCGACTCCGTCGAGAACCTGGAAGGCGATTGGCCGCTCTCCTGCCTCTTCTCGCTGCTGCCCTACTCGCTTCTTCAATCCTGGCGGGCCCGCGAGCGGATCCACACGCTCTCCTGGGAAGCCCGATCGGAAAGGTCGCGCGCGGCCGCGAACCGCCTTCGCTCGGTCTTTCTGCATCTCGCGGGGAAGCGCTGCCCGGGCGAGCCGTTCGATTTCCTTCTCGCCAACCACCTGGGATTCGCGTACGAGCGGATCCTCCAGCTCCAGCGGATCTGCCGGACGGCCGAGAGGAGCAAGGGATCCCGGGACGAGAAGATCGCGGAGGTCGTCCGCAGGACCCATTGCAGCGAGTCGGACGCCGGATGGGCGGTAGACCGCTCCGGGTCGCGCCGGCGGGGGCACCGCCTGGACGATGCGATGCGCCGGGCTCGCGAGGAGGGATTCGAGCTTCCGGTCGCCCAGTCGGAGCTGATCGCGTTCACCCGCCTGAAGAGGTTCGTCCAGAGGCGCCCCTTCCTCCGAGCCCGACGCAAGCTCTTGAACGCGTCGAGCCAGCTCCCGCAGATGAGCAGCACGGAGTCTTCGGCGGCACGCTGGAGACCCGCGTACTCCATGGCGCCCGTCTTTCCGGAGAGTGACGCGCGGCGCCGGAAGGGACATGGCGCGAAATGAGCGGCGCTCCAAGTCTCCGGACGAAAGCACCAATTTTCCGGTCGAAGGCACCAATTTTCCGGATTTTCCCGCCGAATCGCGATTCGCGACCAGCCGCGCAAATCCTCCAGACATGGCACTTCACGCCAAGACCAGTCGCGAAATCGCTGGCAATCGCGTTGCTCTAAGCAACGCCTCCGAGGGGGAAACGATCCGAGTCTCGAGTTTCTTTTTCAAATAAGGAGGCAGGAATGAAGCCAGGAAACCGATTGGTCTTTCTTCTGTCGGTCTGCCTGCTCTCGCTCGCTCCCATGGCCGTCGCGCAGACGACCGGGACGATCGAGGGCACGGTGACCGACCAGAGCGGCGGCGCGCTGCCCGGCGTGACGGTTGAGATCTCTAGCCCAAACCTTCAGGGCACGCGCCTCGCGACCACGGGCAATGACGGGCGCTACCGTTTCGTCAGCGTCCCGCCGGGACCCTACACGGTGACGGCGAAGCTCTCGGGCATGGGAGCGGTCCAGAAAACCGCGACGGTCGTGCTCGGAGCGACGGCCGGGGTCAACATGCAGCTGACGGTTTCGGCCAAGGAGGCCATCACGGTCACGGGCCAGGCGCCGGTCATCGACACGACCCATACGGCCATCGGCATCTCCGCCACGACCCAGGAGCTGGAGAAGCTGCCGCTGACCCGCAACTTCACCGGGATCGCGACTCGCGCGCCGGGAACTGGCACGGATCAGGCCGGCGGCGTTACGGTGTACGGCGCCACGTCGCTCGAGAACGAGTACATCATCGACGGCGTCAACACGACTGGCGTCAAGCTGGGCAACCAGGGAAAGACCCTCAACAACGAGTTCGTCCAGGAGGTCGAGGTCAAGCTCGGCGGCTACGAGGCCGAGTACGGGCGGGCGCTGGGCGGCGTGATCAACGTCATCACGAAGTCCGGCGGCAACGAGTTCCATGGCGACCTCTTCGGGTACTACAACGACTCGAGCCTGGCGTCGGACGACAAGCGAACGACGGACCGGGCCGCCGTGGGGATCGCACCCACCGTCGTCCCCAAGAGGCTCGACGTGGGCGCGGACCTCGGCGGGTACTTCGTCAAGGACAACCTCTGGTTCTTCGGGGCCTACAACCGCGTCAACCGCGACGCGGACTGGAACACGTTCAGCGACCGAACGCGGGCCTCGACGCTCACAGGAACCGAGGAGGACCGTACGAACTTGTATTCCGCGAAGCTGACCTGGAGAATCGACGAGAACAACAGCCTGGTCGGCAGCGTCTTCGGCGATCCCGGGAAGCTCAACAACCAGAGCTCCCTCGTGTTGGGCCCGGCCTCGGCGAACCTCTACAACACGGACAACGGAGGAACCGACGCGACGGCCCGCTACAACGGCATCTTCGGAAGCCATTTCATGGCCGAGGCCCAGTTCGGCTACCACGAGGAGAAGAACGTCCAAACCGGCGAGAACTCGAATTTCACCCATCGGCACGTTCAGACCGGGCAGCTCACCGAGTACTTCCCCGACTCGGGATGGGCGGGCCTGAACCTCGACGAGAAATACAAGCGCTACGCCTACCGCGGGGCGGGGTCCATGTATTTCGGCAACCACGAGCTCAAGGTGGGCGGCGACTACGAGAGCATCCAGTCGAGCTTCCTCCAGAGCTATCACGGGGGCCGAGTCGAGGACCGCTTCACCTCGGGGGGCGCCTACAGGTTCACCGTGCAGCGTTATTACGGCGCCTACCCCGCCACGCTCAACTGCATGCAGCGCGTGGACGGCAGCCGCCCGCCTCAAGGGACCTACACGTCCCTGGATCAGTGCGCGGGCTACTACCCTGTGGACAGCATCGCCGAGCCCGACACCCGCAACCTCGCGTTCTTCGCGCAGGACTCCTGGAAGGTCCTCCCGAATCTGACCATCAGCGCGGGAATCCGGTGGGAGCAGCAGAAGCTGAAAAACGCCGAAGGCGTCACCGTGATCGACATCAACGACGAATGGTCGCCCCGGGCCGGAGTGATCTGGGATCCCGGCAACAACGGACGGGCGAAGGTGTATGGCTCGTTCGGACGCTTCTACACCACGATTCCGCAGGATATTCAGACCCGCTCGCTCGGACGGGAATCGACCGTCATCGGCATCAACCACTCCCGGGGCAAGTTCGATCCGCTCGACGACCTGACGCTCGAGGATTACCCGTTCGCGCAGACGGGCGACGCGGTCGGGCCGAACCTGAAGGGCATGTACCAGGATGAGATTCTCGCCGGCGTCGAATTTCAGGTCTGGCAGAACTGGGCGATCGGCGTGAAGGGGATCTACAAGGGTGTTGGCCGGCTCGTGGAAGACCGCTGCGACCTCCTGGCCAACCCCGACGTCCGGTCGTTCGGACCGGACTCGACCGATCCCGCCACGAAGATCCTCTCTCCGACCTGCGCCATCATCAATCCGGGCGGCGGCGGAACCCTCAACACCCTCAAGGACCCGACCGACAAGGAGTGCTATCCCAATGGTGCGTACAACCCCGACGGGTCACTCAAGACGTCGTCTCCCTGCGCGGGAACCGGAGTCAACCGCATTTACCGCGGGATCGAGCTCGATCTGACACACCGGTTCAGCGACCACTTCTTCATCCAGAGCTCCTACCTCTATTCGATGCTGAAGGGGAACTACTCCGGCAACCTCTCGCAGACCCGCGAGGGCGGCCAGTTCGATCCCAACATCAACGCGGACTTCGATTATCCGGGTCTCCTGACCAACGCCTATGGCCTGCTTCGCAACGACGCGCAGCACATGTTCAAGATCACCGGCTTCTACGCGTTCCCCTTCGGCCTGACGGCGGGCGGTAACTTCACGTTCCAGTCCGGCCGGCCCTTCTCCATCCGGGGCTGCCCGGTTGACCCGGTCGCCTGCTCCGCCGGATATTCGCAGGAGGGCTACCTCGTTCCGCGCGGCTCCGCCGGAAGGCTTCCCGACGTTTATGAGGCCGATCTCCACTTCGAATACGGCCTGAGGCTCGGACCGGTCTCGTTCACTCCCCTGGTGGACATCTTCAACGTCCTCAACCGCCAGGGCACGACGAGCGTGGAGGAGCTCTACAACAACGCGGCCGACACTCCGCACAACGCTCCCAACTGCGGTCCGGCCAACGATCCCAACTCGTACCAGAACCAGGGGTGCAACGGAGCTCCGAACTCGCCAAACCCGAATTTCCGGAAACCGATTGCCTGGCAGGCACCCAGGAGTTTTCGGGTCGGCGCTCGAGTCACTTTCTAGGGGGAAGGCTTCGTTTTCCGAGGGGAGGCCGCGGGGCCTCCCCTCTTTCTTTCTCGACCTCGTGAAGGAGGCCTTCGCGTGAGGAAGGGAGCCCGATTCCGGTTCGGCGTCGCCGCCGCCCTGGCGTCCGTTCTCTGGCCTGCCTCGTGCGCGAGGCGTTCCACCCGACGGGATTCACGGGAACGAGCGGCAGTCACCGCTCCCGCGATGGCCGTCGAGGAAGCGGACAACCCTCGCCGGACTCGGCGAGGCGCTGCCGGAACGCGGCCGGTCATCTGGATCGGACTGGATGGGCTCGACTGGGAGCTGATGGACAGCCTGGGGGAGCGGGGGCAAGTCCCCAACTGGAAGCGCCTGGCCGGCTCGGGATTCGGCGCCCGGCTGGAGAGCTTCCGGCCGATGCTCTCCCCGATCGTCTGGACGACGCTCGCCACCGGAGTCGGCCCCGAGATTCACGGCGTCCTGGATTTTCAGGAGGTGGATCCGAAGACGGGCGCGAAGGTCCCGATCTCGGGTGCATCCCGTCAGGCGCCCGCGATCTGGAACATCGCATCCCGCGCCGGAAGGAAGGTCGGCGTCGTGGGATGGTGGGCCACGCACCCGGCCGAAGAAGTCAACGGATTCCTGGTATCCGACTACGCGAGCCCGATCCTCTTCCAGAATGCTCCCGGCGCCGGAGTCGCCTTTCCCCCGGATCTGTCTCAGGTTGTCAGAGAAGTGATCCGGCGCGACGGCTCCCTTGAGGCTTCGGACCTCGCGCCGTTTCTCGACCTTCCGCAAGCGGAGATCGACGCGGCCCTCGGAAGCGGGCAGGGCATGGAGAATCCCGTGGTCGCGATTGCCCGCGTCATCTCCGCCACGCGCGCTTATCACCGCCTCGCGCGGGAGCTCTACGACCGCAACCTACCAGATCTCCTGATGGTCTATTTCGAGGGGACCGACGAGATCGCGCACCTCCTCGCTCCCTACTCGGAACCGAAGCTCGACTGTGTTCCGGAGAGCGACTACGCGCGTTATCACCGTGCCATCCCGGCGTACTACGCGATGGTGGATCGAATGCTCGGGCAATGGATGCGTCGGGCCGAGGAGGACGACGCGATCCTGATCGTGAATTCCGACCACGGTTTCAAGTGGGGAGCGGATCGCCCCTGCGAGCGCCCTTCTTCCGGCGCCGCCACGGCAGCCTATTGGCACAGGCAGCAAGGCGTCCTGGTGGCTTCCGCGCGCGGGATGAGCTCCTCCGCAAGGCGTTCGCAGGCGAGCGTTTTCGACCTCGCTCCGACGGTCCTTGCTCTCCTGGGAATCCGGCCGCCTCCGGGAATGCCAGGCCATCCGATCGCGGATCTCCCGCGCCCTTCCAAACTCGAGAGCCGGGAGTCGTGGTTCTCGTGTGACGTTCGCCGGGTCGCCACGGAGCTCCCGTCGGCGGCTCAGACCGCCGAATTCACGCGCAAGCTAATTGCCCTCGGGTACCTTTCCGGCGGCGAGAAACGGCGGCTGGCTTCGACGGCCGGAATCCGGCCGCGATGGACCGAAGGCGCATGGAACAACCTCGGAATCTACTACCGGGACACCAGGAAAGACCCGGCCGCCGCCCGAGCCGCCTTCCGGAAGTCTCTCGAGATCCGGCCCGACTACGCCTCTCCCCTGTTCAACCTGGCGGTCGTCGAGCGCTCCGATGGCCGGTGGGATGAAGCGCTGGATCTTCTTTTCCGGTCCTTCGCGGCCGGTCACCCGGCGCCCGAAAGAACGATCGTCCAGTGGGCGCAGTTCGCAAGCGGCGAAGGCCGGCCCGCGGCCGCGACCTCGCTGCTCGAAAGAGGGATCGCGGCCTATCCACGCTCCGAGGAGGTCGGGCACGAGCTCGCACGGCTGAACCGCCCGCGCTCCCGGAAATAACCCGGAAATTCCCCGGCTCCTTCCGACGACTGACAGCCCGCCCCGGTCACATCTTGATCGTCGCGCGCGAGCCGCCAGGGCGGCGGCCCGGCGCTCCGAAAGGAGCCGCTCATGGAAAG
>DATFQY010000103.1:0-2817 GCA_035263845.1 Thermoanaerobaculia bacterium
ACCTGGGCTCCCGCATAGCCGATGTGACCCTGGCCACGATGTCGGAGTTCGGCCGTACGGTTCGGGAGAACGGCAACCGCGGCACCGACCACGGCCACGCCAACGTGATGCTCGTCTTAGGCGGCGGCGTCCGCGGCGGCCGAGTCTACGGCCGCTGGCCCGGCCTCGACTCCTCGCACCTCTACGAGAACCGCGACCTTGCCGTCACGACCGACTTCCGCGACGTCTTCGCCGAGATCCTGGAGAAGAGGCTCGCGGTCCAGAACCTCTCCGCTGTCTTTCCAGGATACCGTCTCGAAAAGAGAAACCGGCTCGGCCTGACGGCCTGACGCTCAGGCGGGCTCTTCCGGGATCCGGGCATCGATCCTCGCTGAGCTGGCAGAGCGGCTTGCCTACTTGAGGCCCTCGGCGAGGTAGAGGTCGCCGAGGCGGCGGAGGTTGCTGTAGACCCATGCCTTCCCGTCGGGCGAAACGAGGACGATGCTGGCGGTCAGTTTGGTTGGATCGATGGGGCGGAACTCGTGGAACAGCTCTCTCTTGCCGGACTTCCAGTTGACGCGAAAGACCCGGGCGGGATCCTCCTCTGGTCCCTGAACGAAGAGGGTTTGGGAGTCGGCAGTCCAGCCGATCGGCGCATCGTCGCGCAATCCGTTAATCGGAATCGGCGCCGCTGCCTCTCCTTCGGTCAGGGGATAGAGCATCCATCCCCGAGTCGCGTCGTGAACAAACACCAGCCTTCCGTCGGGGGAGACCCATTTGACGGGCATCTCGAAGACCTCGAGACCCTCGGGAGCGATCGCTCGAGGCGTTCCTCCATCGATGTCCACCACGTAGAGCCGGGGCTTGTGCCCGGTCTCCGACCCGTAGAACAAAACGCGCTTTCCGTCGGGGAGGAAATCGCCCGCGACGAAGCTCTCGAACCCGGGCGTCCTGAGCACCTTCGCCTCGCCGGCGCCGGTGGGAACGAGGACGAGCTGCGACGCCGGCCGCTGCCGGAGTACGAGGGCCCAGTCCGCGCCATGCGAGAGCGCCAGGGCTTTCCCTTCGCCGAGCGCCACCGCGTCCGAGCCGTCCGTCTTCCTCAGGTAAACCCGGTCGTGATCCGGTTCGTCCAGGAGCACCACCCGCCCGTCATCGGAAAGAGCCGAGGCCCAGGAGGAATCGAGCCACGAAAGAGGGCGCTCCCTCTCAGCGCCCGGGGCAAGACAACGGACCTCTCTGACCAGGTCCAGACGATCCAGGAGCAGCCGGCCATCCGGCGCCACGTCCGGCATCTCGAAGGCCACCGGGAACCGCGCAAGTACCTTCTCCCCTCCTTCCGGACGGACTGCGCGCAATTCCTTGAACTCGGAGAGGACCCAGAGATCCTTGCCGTTAGGAGCCCACCCGATCTCCGTGCTGGCGATGCCGGTCGGTCTTTTCTCCTTCGTCTTTGTGTTCAGGATCATGACCTCGCCGCGGACATGGATGCCCTGACCGATGACCTCTCGGAACGCAATGCGCTCCCCGTCCCGCGAGACGTGCATGTTGTCGATCCGGTTGACGGATTCGTACACGACCGTCCCGATCGGATACTCCACGCGGAACTTCCCCTCGACGCGCCGCGCGATCGCGAGACTCTTTCCGTCGGGAGACCAATCGGCATACTGGACGCGCTTGACCAGCTCGCGGGGAGCGCCGCCCGCCAGAGGCGCCAGGGAGAGCACCGAACCCGGAGATGTGGACAGGGCCATGTCCCCGGCGGAGGAGAGCGACAGAATGCAACCCGGCACTCCCAGGCGCCGCGATTCGAGGTTTCCGGGACGGGTCGTGTAGACCTCCATCGGCCCGTTGTTGTAGTCGGCGCTGTAGACGATGGTCTGTCCGTCCGGGGCAAACTTCGCGCAGCCGACGTATTCGCGGCGGAACGTGAGCTGCTGGAACTTGAGAAGCGCTGGGGAGCTCGCGAGGGTCTTTCCGGCGAAAACGGCCGTGAGGACCACCGTGGCTAAACCGAGCGCGAGCCCGGCAAACTGGAGTCCTCGGCGGCTCCTCGAGCCCGCAGTGGCGGCTCCCCCTGGAAACGAGACCTCCGAAACGTGGTCCCGCAAGACCGCCAGGTCCCTCGCGAGATCCTCGGTCGAGGCGTATCGCTCCCTCGGATCCTTGGCAAGGCACCGTTCGATCAGCCAGCGCAGCGACGCGGGAGTCTGCGGCGCGACGGCGGCGATCGGCGGCGGGTCCTCGTTCAGAATCGCGGAGAGAGTGTCCACGCCGGTCTTCTTCTGAAACGCGCGCTTCCCGGTGGTCATCTCGTAGAGGATCGCGCCGAGCGAGAACTGGTCCGACCGGAAGTCCGCCCGCTCTCCCCCAGCCTGCTCCGGCGACATGTAGCCCGCCGTGCCCATCACGACGCCGGGGCTCGTCCCGCTTTCCGTCGGAAGGTGCGAGCCTTCACGGCTTCCCGAGACGGGACCGGCCTGCTTCGCCAGCCCGAAGTCGAGGATCTTGACCAGCCCGTCCTTAGTCACCATGACGTTCTCGGGCTTCAGATCCCGGTGGACGATCCCGGCTTCGTGCGCCTTGGCGAGCCCTCCGGCGATCTGCGCCGCGATCTGCAGGAGCCTCTTGACGGAGAGCCCGCCACCGAACAGAAGCTCCCGCAGCGTCTTTCCCTCGACCCGCTCCATCGCGATGAACGCGACCGAATCGGCTGACCCGATGTCGTAGATCGTGACGATGTTGGGATGGTTGAGGGCAGACGCCGCACGCGCTTCCTTCTCGAAGCGCTTGAGGCGCGCAGGATCCGAGGCGAAGTCCGGCGGAATCAACTTGATG
>DATFQY010000104.1:0-6734 GCA_035263845.1 Thermoanaerobaculia bacterium
GTCCCGCCGCGTCACGCCGGAGGACTTCGCGGCGGCCTGATCCGAAGAGCCTTTCTCCTTCGAGCAGGAGACTCCGAGAACCGCCGCCGCTACGAGGAACGCACAGGACGCCCGGCCCGGATTCCAACGCATCGTTTCTCCTCCGCGTTTCGCACCGGGACCATACACCGCGAGCTACGGCCCGTACAGCTTGAGGTTGAACTCGTTGGAGAGGAACTTGGCCATCGCTCCCCTGGTGACGTTCAGATCCGGCTGGTACGAGTTGTCGGAGAACCCGGAGATCACGTTCTTCGCCCAGAGGTACCTGGAGGGCTTTCCGGAGACACCAGACGAGACGGGCCCGTCGTGGGGGAGACCGGAGATCCCCTCAATCGAAAGGGCGGAAGCCTACACATATCGTGGCACGATGTAAAGAAGGCCTGCCCTCCTGGCATGGTCGTCGCTCGGCCTTAGGAGGCGGGGCGGAGCTTCAGCTTGATGTCGGCGTTGTCGTCGAAGGCGGCGGGGCGGACGAGGATCTTGACGGTCTCGGTGCGGTAGCCGCGGAGGGTGAGCTTCGCGTAGTGAATGCCGGGGCGAAGCGGGTAGGCTCGGTGGTAGTAGGTCTCTGCGACTCCGATGTTGCGGCCGTCCATCGAGACGGCGGCGGAGTCCGGGTCGATGGAGAACTTCACGCCGCTGCGGCACTCATAGGTTGCGGCGACCCGCTGTGACTGTTTCGGCGCCGCGGGGGGCGCTGGAGCCCGAGAGGCCGCAGCGGCTGCGGAGGAACTCGCGGAAGGGTCGTAGCCGGTCATCGGGGGCAGGGTGGGCTGCGGAGTGGTAACCGAGGCAGGGACCGCGGCAACGGTCGGCTGGCTGCCGGCGGCGGCGAGCGCCGCAGGAGCCGGCGCCTTGCGCGGGAGAACGAAGACGAGGATCGCGATGACGAGGAGGACCCCGACCGCGATCATGAGGCTGCGCGGAGTCGCCGCGGCAGGGGGCCGGGTGATCCTGCGGCCGCGTCCGTGCGGGGCGGGGGCGAGGCCCGGGACCGACCCCGTGTCCACGACCTTCGGAGGGCGGCCGAGCATCGTGTCGATGACCTTCTGGACCTGGACGCGGGCGCGCTTGGGCGGCGGCTGCGTCGGCGGCGCGGCCTGCGTGTCGTCTCCGTCCAGGCGCGCGAGAAGCGTCTTGATGCTGTCGGCGAGCTTTTGGATGTGGGCCTCGACCGGCGGCGTGAGAGCGTCGAGCCAGTGGGGAGAGGAGAGGAAATACTCGAGCGAGCGGGACGGGAAGACGTTCTCGATCCGGAACGGGATGATCGGAAGGCCCTTGTTGACCGCGCGCTCGACCTCGCGGCGGATCTGAGGAGAGGCGTTGGCGCTCGAGGAGAAGACCAGCACCATGAGGCGAGAGCGGTGGATGCCGTCGATGATCGCCTCGCCCCACTCCATGCCCGGGAGGATGTCTCGGGGAGCGATCCAGCAGCGCAGCCTCGCGGCCTCGAGCCGAGCAACGACCGCGTCGGCGGTCAGCTTGTCGCGGCTGGAGTAGCTGACGAAAACGTCGTGGGCCATTGTTTGAATCCGGTGAGAAAATTATAGTGTCGCAAACAGGCTCGCCATGGAACAGACGGCTCTCTCTCGAAGGCTTCGAGAGCCCGGACCCAAGCGCCTCCTCGCGCTCGACGGGGGCGGCATTCGCGGGCTGGTCACGCTCGGTTACCTCTCGGCGATCGAGTCGATACTTCGCCACCGGAGCGGCCGTGACGACCTGGTCCTCTCCGACTACTTCGACCTGATCGGCGGGACCTCGACGGGCGCGATCATCGCGTCACTCCTCGCGCTGGGCTACCCCATTTCGAAGATCCTGGAGCTCTACCGGGCAGTCGGCCACGACGCGTTCCAGCCGCAGCGATACTGGCTGGGGGCGCTGGGACGACTGCTGAAGGCGCGGTTCCAGGAGGCACCGCTCGAGAAGCTCCTCAAGCAGTTCATGGGAGACCGGACGCTGGCGTCGAAGGATCTGCGCTCGGGGCTGATGATCGTCGCCAAGCGCGCGGACACCGGATCGGTCTGGAGCCTCCTGAATCTTCCGGAGCAAAAGTTCTACTCGATGAACAAGGACCTACCGCTGTGGGAGGTCGTCCGGTCTTCGACCGCCGCGCCGACCTACTTCAATCCCCAGTTCATCCCGGACGTCGGAGCGGGCGAAGCGGCCGTGTTCGTGGACGGCGGGGTCTCCATGCACAACAACCCGGCGCTCCAGCTCCTCCTGGTCGCGACGCTCGAGGGATACGGACTGCAGTGGCCGCTCGGCGAGGAAAACATCCTGCTCTGCTCGATCGGCACGGGGTCGTTCTTCAAGGTCCCCAGGCGCGAGGCGCTTCGCGGGTACAACAACCTGCAGTGGGCGGGGTTGCTGATTTCGCAGTTGATGAACGACGCCTCGGAGCTGAACCAGACGATTCTCCAGTGGCTCTCCACGAGCCCGAACGCGCAGGCGATCGACCTGCAGATCGGGAACCTGTCGGGAGATCGGCCGGGCGCGGCGACGTTGCTCCATTACATGCGGTACGACATTCCGCTCCTGAAGCAGTCGCTGTCAGACGTGGGGCTGGATTACGAGGAGAAGCGCGTCCAGGAGCTGTGGGAGATGAGCGACGTGCGCAACGTGGCGGATTTGGAGAAGGTAGGGCTCGCCGCGGCGGCCAAGCAGGTCCGAGACGAACATTTCCCATCTGTGTTCGACCGCCGTCCCCCCGTGCCGTAGGGGAGGGCCTTGCGCCCTCCCGCCCCCGGGGGAGGCGTTGATCAGGGAGGCAACTCCTTCTCGGGCGGAGTCTCGAGCCAGGCGGCTTCGAGGATCCCGCGCAGGGTCCCCCAGCCTCGCCACCACGTCAGGTCGAAGGGAGCGGAGGAGCGGGCGCCTTGCGGGGAAATGGAAACGAAACTGCAGGCGAGGCGGCCGCTTGGGCCGAGTTTCTCCAGGCCGTCGCCGCCCGGAGCTGGCGTGGCGATCAGGTGCTCGCAGTAGTTGCCCTGGTACCAGAGGGGCTTCTCCAATCGGACGAGCAGCGCTGCGCCCTGGCGGTCCTCCGTGCCGGGAGGCACATCGACCACCGTCGCGGGAAACGGCCCGCTGCCATGAACCGTGCCGAAGTCCCACGGATCGCTGATCGTCAGCGTCACCGGTTTTCCGATGAGAGACCGCATGTCAACCCTCCGCCCTCTGACTCCTTATTGTCACGAGAGCGGGCGGCCAGGCGAGGTTCTAGCGGGAACCGAGGCGTATCAGGGCGGCGCGGAGCCGGGCGTGACGCTGCAGGAGATGGAGGTAGCGTCTTTCGGTTCGCCCGGCCTTGGCTCGGATGATTGCGGAGACGGCGTCCTTCTCTTCACGGGACCAGCGCGAGAGGTTGGGGATCAGGTCGAGGACCATGGCGAGGTCGGAGAAGGCGGTTTTCTCGGCGGCGTCGAGGCGCGCGAAGGAGAGGCCCAGTTTGCGAGAGACGCTCTTTTCCGATGATCGGCGGATTGCTTCGGAGTTGCCGGCGAAATCACGGGCCATTCGGCGGTTTACGGCGAGGGCGAGGTTGCGGATGTGGAAGTGGTTCCAGTGGTTTTTTGATTTGCGATTCGTGATTTGTGATTGGACCGGAGCTGACGACGCAATTTCGTAGAGGAGGTTCTCGGAAGCGAGGCGGCGGAGGGTCCCGGGTGGGGTTCGGTAGGAAGGGTCGGCGGCGATCTTTTCTTCCTCGCGGAGGGTCAGGGCCTGGAGGGCGGGGTCCGTCGAGCGGAAGCCGACCTTGCGGTAGAACCAGAAGGCGCCGGACTTGATCGCCTCCTCGTTCTCGTGGCCGATCTGGTATGGGTCCATCGAAAAGGATCGCGCGCCGAGGACCTGGTTGAGCGCCTTGACGACGCGGGCGAAGATCCAGGACGATTCCCCTTCCCGGAAGCAGTAGTAGATGTTGAAGCCGACCTCGATGCGCTCGAAGAACGCGAGCGCCTCGATGTACCCGACCGGTACCCGGTTCTTCACGAAGAACCCGGCGAGCCCGGCCCGCAGAGGCAGCCGCCGTTCGCGTTCGAGCCCCATGAGGTAGATCTCGAGGCCGCGGCCCGCTTCCAGTCGGACGACGCTCCCCGGATCGGCGTACGTGAAGCCGTAGTACTCGCGGTAGCGAAGGGCCGTCGCCTCGCGCGTCATCTCCACGACGGCGGCTCCCTCACGGCGCGAGAGACGGCGCCATGGCAGCGGAGGCGTCGCGAGCTCCACCTCGATCGAGACGCCGTGGCGGACCAGGGGCGCGTCGTGGAAGAAAAGTTTTCCCCTGCCATGACGCAGGCGCGTCCGCGTGAAGCGCGTGTCACCGACGAGCCACTCCACCGAGAGGTCCTCCGCTTCGAACCGTTCCGCCTTCTCCCTCGGAGGCAGCGGAAACCGGCCGACCCGATCCAGCAGCCACGAGAGATCGTCGCCGGAGCGGCCGCGGCCCTGCCGCAGGTATTCCACGTATGGGACGTTGGCGTCTTCGAGTGCTTCTTCTTCCAGCAGCGGAAGGAACGCAGGCCACAGGGCGCGCAGCCGGTCGGTCGCCTCGAAGAGATCCCAATCGATCGACACACTTCTGCCGAACCGCGCCTTCAGCCAGCGGACGACGTCGTAGGAGTAGTCGGTCGTGATCGACGTGCCGGCGATTCCCGAGACCTCCGGGTGGTCGAAGGGAGAAAGATCTTTGCCGGCCGAGGCCAGCGAGGCGACGCGCTTCGCGAACGCCGAGAGGATCGCCTCGGAGAGGTCGAGGACCCGGCGCGAATGCGGATACGCCCGCAGGAAGAGAACCGCGTCGTGAAGCCGGACCAGGCTGTCGGCGTCACCGACCTGGGCGCGGAGAGCCTGCCGGAGAACCCGAGCGGCCGCGTTCGCCCCCGGACGGTGGCGCTTCGCCTCGTCGAGGGCCTCGAGAAGCCGCTCGTTCATGGACTCTGGCGTGAGAGAACGGCTTCGACCGCCGACAGAGTCGGCTCGATCTCGATCGGGCGGTTGGCCCGCGCGGGAGCCGGCTCCCGCTCCCGGTGATAGTCGAGGAGCAGGCCCGGGTCCTTCAGGATGTGGCCGGTCAGAACGGCGACGACCCGGTCGCCCTGCCGGATCACTCCCTGCGCCGCGAGCTTGCGCACGCCGGCCACGCTCGCCGCGCTCGCGGGCTCGCAGCCGACGCCGGAAGCGTCCACGACCGCCTTCGCCTCGAGAATCTCCTCGTCCGTAACGTCGGTCACGACGCCGTGGGTGAGCCGCACCGCCGCGATGCCGCGGTCGAGCGAGGCCGGGTCGCCGATCTTGATCGCCGTCGCGACGGTCTCGGCCTTGACGCGGTGAGGCCGGACGAATCCTTCGCGGAACGCGCGGGCGAACGGATTCGCGCCGGCCGCCTGGATGCAGGCCAGGCGCGGCAGCCTCGGGATCAGGCCCAGCTCGCGCGCTTCCTTCAGGGCCTTGCCGAACGCGGAGGTGTTGCCGAGGTTGCCGGCCGGAAGCGCGATCCAGTCCGGCGGGTCGAAGAGGAGCTGTTCCAGCGCCTCGAAGACGATCGTCTTCTGCCCCTCGATGCGAAACGGGTTGACGGAGTTCAGCAGGTAGACGTTCAGCTTCTCGGAGGCCTGCCGGACCAGGGCGAAGCACTCGTCGAAGTCGCCGCGCACGAGGAGGGTCTTCGCACCGTAGGCGAGCGTCTGCGCGAGCTTGCCCAGCGCGACCTGCCCCGAGGGAACGAAGACGAGCGCCGGCAGTCCCGCGTTGGCCGCGTAGGCGGCGAGCGAGGCCGACGTGTTCCCCGTCGACGCGCAGGCGACCGCTCGCGCCCCGACCCGACGCGCCTGCGTCATTCCGACCGTCATGCCGCGGTCCTTGAAGGAGCCGGTCGGGTTGTGCCCCTCGTGCTTGAGATGGAGGCTCTCGACGCCGGCAAAGCGGGAGACGGACGCTCGGGAGAGAAGCGGCGTGTTCCCCTCCGGGTGCGTGACGACGTCGTCGGCGCCGGCCTCGGGCAGGACGAGCTCGCGGTATTTCCACACACCCGAGGCGTCGAGGCGGCCCGTGCGCCCTCGACGCGAGAGGAACAGCTCGCGAAGCTTCGCTCCGTCCTGGACGGGGGGCCGGTGGCGGACCTCGAGAAGACCGCCGCAATCGGGGCACCGCGCGTCGGCGGCCGAGCTCGGAAGCTCCCGATCGCAGCCGGCGCAGACCTGCCAGGAACCCGGCCGGTCGGGAAGGCTCGAGCCCGCCATCAGCCTTCCACCACCCTGGCGCCCGCAGGGTCGATCGTTCGCACGCTCGCACGGGCAGCAATTCCACGACGCTCGTAGGCGGCCACCATCGCCTTCCCGACCCGCGACGCGAAATTGTCGTCTGAAGCGAAGGCGAAGGCAGCCGGTCCGGCGCCGGAGATCGAGCAGCCGTGAGCACCCGCCTCGATCGCGGCCAATTTCGCCTCGGCGAAGCCGGGGAGAAGCGGGGCACGCGCGGGCTCCGCGATCCGGTCTTCGATCGCGCGGCCCAGCAGAGCGAAGTCGCCTTTCGCAAGCGCCGCGACGAGCGCACCGACGTTCGCCGCCTGCGCGACCGCGATGTTCCGATCCACCGATCGCGGAAGGACCGCTCGGGCCTCCTCCGTCCGCAGGCGCTGTTCCGGCTCGACCAGCACCACGCGAAGGCCCTCCGGGTGCCTCAGCCGGACGATG
>DATFQY010000105.1:0-15627 GCA_035263845.1 Thermoanaerobaculia bacterium
TCGGGCGCGGGCAGGAGCTTCGGGAAGCGTGGGTCGGCCCGCAGCGACTCCAGGTTCGGGTCCACCTGGATGAACGTGATGTCCATCTTCCGGGTGGCCTTGACCTTCGAGAGCCACTCGAATGCCCGGTCGGCGTCTCCCCGGCGGGCCGCCACTCCCGCCAGGCCGTACATCGCCAGGTAGAGGTTAGGGTCGAGCTGGAGCGCCTTGCGGAAGGCCGACTCCGCCGGATCGAGGTTTTTCAGCCGCAGGTTCGCGACGCCCAGGAGCCGCCAGGCTTCCGCGTTTCCAGGCTCTCTCTGCGTGAGCGCTTCCAGGATCTTCACGGCGCCGGCCGGGTCGCCCGACTGGAGCTTCTGGTTCGCTTCCGGCAGCCCGGCCGCCGGCGCTGCGGGGGAGGAAGACGGCGCGGGCCCTTGCGCGGTCCCCCACGTGAGCCCAGCGCCGGCGAGAGCCAGCGCGACCGAAAACGCCGCCGCGCGAAGGAAGGCCCCGTGTCTCATGGCTTCTCCTGCATCGGCGCCGACGTTACGCGCCGTCGGGGACGGCTCGCTATCAGAATCTTGCGCGCCCGGCCGCCCTGCTAGAATCCGCGGCCATCAAACGCCTTCCCAAGATCGCGCTTCTCCTCGGGCTCGCGGCGTCCGCCGCGGCGGCGGGACCTTCGGAGCGCAAGGGTCCGGGGCCGGCCGCCACGTTCACCGTCGTCGAGGCGACGATCCCGGAGATGCGGGCGGCCATGGAGAAGGGTCAGGTCACCTCGAGGGAGCTCGTCCTGCTGAGCCTCGCCCGGATCGGGACGTACGAGGACAAGCTCCACGCCGCGCTGACGGTCAATCCCAACGCGCTGAAGGAGGCGGACGAGCGGGACGCGGAGCGTCGGGCGAAGAAGATCCGCGGGCCGCTCCACGGGATCCCCATCGCGATCAAGGACAACATTCAGACGACGGACATGCCGACGACGGGCGGGGCGCTCGTTTTCGACGGCTACACGCCGCCCTACGAGGCGACGCTGGTGAAGAACCTGCGCGACGCCGGCGCGATCATCATCGCGAAGACCGGCATGACGGAGCTCGCCAACTGGGTCGCCGGCGCTCCCTCGCCGATGCCCACCAACTACAACCCCGTCGGCGGCTTCGGGTTCAACCCGTACGACCCGCGGCGGGATCCCCGCGAGGTCACGGGCGACGGGCGCCCGGCTCTTTTCACCGGCGGCTCCTCGAGCGGGATCGGCACGGCGGCGAGCTTCTGGGCGGCTAACGTCGGAACCGAGACGTCGGGATCCATCCTCTCGCCCGCGAACCAGAACATGCTCGCCGCGGTCAAGCCGACCGTCGGGCGCGTCAGCCGCTACGGGATCATCCCGATCACAGCGGACCAGGACACGGCGGGGCCGATGGCGCGCTCGGTGACGGACGCGGCGATCCTTTTCGGCGCGCTCGAGAGCCCGGAGCCCGACCCCAACGATCCGGCGACGAAGACCTGCACGCCGGCGCCGCGCCGCGACTACACGCAATACCTCAAGGCCGACGCGCTGAAGGGCGCGCGCATCGGGATCCCACGAGCCTTCTACTACGACAAGACGACGCCGCCTGGCGCCAAGGAGCCCCGCGGCGGGCTCAACGCGGACCAGGCGAAGGTGATGACCGAAGCGATCGACATCCTGAAGAAGCAGGGCGCGGTGATCGTGGATCCCGCCGACATCCCGAGCGTCGTAGACCAGGACCCGAAGAAGAACATCCTCCTCTGGGGCGTCTGCTCCGGCTGGAACGAGGCCAAGGGAAAAGACGCCGACTGCTCGATCGCGTTCAAGTACGGCATGAAACGGGACTTCAACAAGTGGCTCGCCTCGCTCGGTCCGTCGGCCCCGGTCAAGACGCTGACGGAGCTGCGGCAGTGGAACCTGACGCACACGAAGGCCGGGTCGTTGAAGTACGGCCAGTCCAACCTCGACATCTCCGACGAGATGGACGTGCAGGCGGACAAGTCGCGTTACGAGATGGACCGCGCGAAGGACATCGCGCTCTCGGCGACGCACGGCATCGACGAGGTCATGAAGGCGCAGAACCTCGACGCGATCCTCTTCCCGGGCCCCGGCGGAGCGGCGATTGGCGCGCGGCCCGGCTACCCGACCGTGATGGTGCCCTTCGCGACGATTCCCAACGCGCCCCAGGCGCCCGCGGCGCCGTTCCCCGAGGGCTTCAACGCCAAACCCTCCCCATACGGCGTGAGCTTTACCGGCATGGCCTGCAGCGAGCCGAAGCTTCTCGCCCTCGGCTACGCCTTCGAGCAGGCGACGAAACGCCGAGTTCCTCCGTCATCCGCTCCGTAGGCAAATAGAATCTCGGTTCTTGGCTCTTTCGCCGGGGACCCGTGTTGGCCCGTACGAGATCGCCGGCCTCGTCGGCGCCGGAGGCATGGGAGAGGTCTACCGTGCCAGCGACCCTCGCCTGGGAAGAGAGGTCGCGATCAAGATCCTCCCGCCGTCTTTCGCACACGATCCCGACCGGCTCCGTCGCTTCGAGCAGGAGGCGCGGGCCGCCGGGGTCCTGAACCACCCCAACATTGTCGCCGTCCACGACGTCGGCACGCAGGATGGCGCGCCCTACGTCGTCAGCGAGCTTCTCGAGGGCGAGACGCTGCGCGACGCGCTTGCCGGCGGAGGGATGTCCGCGAGGCGGGCCCTCGACTACGCCGTTCAGCTCGCCCGCGGCCTCGCTGCCGCGCACGAGAAAGGGATCATCCATCGCGACCTCAAACCCGAGAACGTCTTCGTGACGCGCGACGGCCGGGTCAAGATCCTGGATTTCGGTCTGGCGAAGCTGGCGGAACCGAAAATTCCGCTCGGAGCCGTGACGAACGCACCGACCGCGGCCCCGGCCACCGAGGCCGGGGTCGTCCTGGGGACGCTCAACTACATGGCGCCCGAGCAGGCGCGGGGCGCCGCGGCGGACGCGAGGTCGGACATTTTCTCCTTCGGCGCGGTGCTCTACGAGATGCTGTCCGGCGAGCGGGCTTTCGCCCGACCTTCCGCGGCGGACACGATCTCGGCGATCCTCAAGGAGGATCCGCGCGAGTTCCCTCCCGCCAGCGACGTTCCGCCGGGCCTCGACCGCGTCGTGCGGCACTGCCTCGAAAAGGACCCGGAGAGACGGTTCCAGTCGGCGCGCGATCTCGTCTTCGGCCTTGAGTCGCTCTCGGACTCGCCCGGGACCGCCTCCGGTGCAGCGCCCCGGCGCGCCCGCTGGTGGCCGTTCGCGGCGGGGCTTGCGGCGGCGGTTCTCGCCGTGGCCGCGCTGATCCTGATTCGCCCGCGGACCGGGCGGAGGGAGGCGCCGGCCGCGTCCGACCGAAAGTCCATCGCGGTGCTTCCCTTCCAGAACCTGAGCCCCGAGGCGGAGAACGCTTATTTCGCCGACGGGATGATGGAAGACATCCTGACCCAGCTCGCGAAGATCCGCGACCTGAAGGTCATCTCGCGCGCCTCCGTCATGCGCTACAAGGGATCGCAGAAGCCGATCCCGGCGATCGCCTCGGAGCTCGGCGTCGCTACCGTTCTGGAGGGGAGCGTGCGACGCGCCGGCGACCGCGTCCGGATCACCGGGCAATTGATCGACGCCCGAACCGACCAGCACCTGTGGGCCGAGACCTACGACCGCGACTTGAAGGACGTCTTCGCGATTCAAAGCGAGGTCGCTCAAAGAATCGCGGCGGCGCTCTCGGCGACCCTTTCGCCGGCGGAGAGGAAGCGGATCGAACAGCCGCCGACCCGCAACCTCGCGGCCTACGACCTCTACCTGAAGGGCCGGGAGCTCTACAACCGTTACACCAGGGAAGACAACGACGAGGCCATCCGGCTTTTCCGCAAGGCTTTGGAGATCGATCCCGGCTTCGCGCTGGCTTATGCGGGGCTTGCCGACAGCCACGCGCAGGGAGCCATCCGCTTCGGAATGCCGCCGTCCGCCTTTTCCACGAGCCTCGAGATGAGCCGGAAGGCGATCGCCCTCGATCCGGAACTGCCGGAAGGCTACAAGGCGCTCGGAATGGCCTACTTCTCCAAGGCGGCGTATCGCCAGGCCCTCGAAGCGTCACGGCGCGCCGTCGAGATCAATCCCAACCACCAGCCGGCCATTACCAACGTCGGGTTGCTCCTGTGGCTGCTGGGACGGCCGGATGAGGGTCTGCCAAGACTGGTGCGGGGCACGGAGTTGGATCCCTCGGGCCCGGTCGCCGCCATCAGCTTGAGCACCTGCTACTCGACACTCGGCGAGGCGGACCGGTCCGAGCAATCTTTGAAGCGGGCGCTTGTGCTTCAGCCCAGAGGCAGCCAGGCCAACAGCCACCTGATCTATTTCTATCTTGCCGAGCACCGGGAAGCGGAGGCGCGGCGACAGACGGAAGAGGCGCTCCAGTTCCTTTCGGACTCTCGCTTTGTCATGGCGGCCGGCATGATGGAGATGACGGTGGGAAGCAGGGACCGCGCCCGGCAGCTTTTCGAAAGAATTCTCCCTAGCGTGCGGGGCTACGGAACGGGCAATCGCCAGGCGGCTCCGGGAGTGGAAACCGTCCTGGCCTATCTCCTTCTGCAGCAGGGCGAGCGCGAACGGGCCGGCGCGCTTCTCGAGGAGAGTCTCGCGGCGGACCGGGACGGGCTCGCCGCGGGTAACGAGGACTGGGGAGTCCCATTCGACGCGGCGTGCGCGCACGCGATCCGCGGCGAGAAGGACGAAGCGTTTCGTTGGCTCGATAAGGCCATTGAGGCGGGCTGGCGCGGATACCCCATCACCACGCGAATCCCTCTTCTCGACGCCCTGCGCAGCGATCCCAGGTTCGCGCAGATGGAATCGCGCCTGGCGGAGATGATCCGCCAGGCGCGGCGCAACGCGGGGCTCGACCGGTCGGGTTAGAAGTCCACGCGGGACGAGAGTCCGAACGTCCGGGGCTGGTTGGTCAGGTAGCCGATGCGGGCGCGCGTGCCGCGCTCGCGGTCCAGGGCGAGGAAGGCGCGCTCGTCGGTGAGGTTGTTGACGTAGAGGGCCGCGTCGAACGAGCCGTGCCGGACACCGAACCTCATGTTCAGGATGTCGTAGGCCGGCAGCTCGGCGCTGTAGTGGAACGTGGATTGTGTCAGGGGTCCGCCGATGGTGTTCTTTCCGAACGAGTTCAAGTCGAGGGTTCCGAGCAGGTCGTCGCCGACCTGCGTGAAGCGGGGCCCCACGTGCTGGAAGTTCGATGTCACGTAGCCCAGGAAGCCCGGGCTGATCGGGTACTGGTAGGTCAGCGTCGCGGCGCCCTGGATCCAGGGGACGCTGGGAAGCTTCTTGCCTTCCTCGATGCCCGAGACGATGTTGCCTGCGCCGTCCCGGACTGTGGACCGAAGCTTGGCGTCGGTGTAGCTGGCCGAAATGTCGAAGTCGATGTTGTTGGTGATCGCGGTCGCGAACTCGAGCTCGCCGCCGACCGAGCGCGCCTTGGGGACGTTGAAAATCAGACGCGAGGAGCAGGAGCCGGCAGTGACCGTGACCTGGAGGTCGGAGATGTCCACGTAGAACGCGGAGGCGTTGAGCGACCCCCGGCCGTTGAAGATCGTCGACTTGGAGCCGAGCTCGTAGTTCCAGGCCGTCTCGTCCTTCCAGGTGTCCTTCCCGGAGAACGTCGCGAGGTCCTGCGGCGTGCAAAGGGGAACGTTCAACGGATCGTTGACGCCGCCCAGGCGGAAGCCCTTCGACGCCTGGAAGTTCACGTTCGTGTCGTCGGTGGCCTTCCAGCTGAGGATGAACCGCGGAGCGACCCCGTCCGCCTTGACCGTTCCGGGCTGGGAAACGATCTGCGTTCCGGTGTTGTCCTGGGCGAAGATCCCGTCGAAGACCTGCTCCTTGTCTTCCTTGTAGTGGTAATAGCGCAGGCCGCCGGTGAAGCTGAACCGCGGGCTGAAAGTGTACGTTCCCTCGCCGAACAACGCGAACTGGTCCAGCCCGTAGGAGAGGTCCGAGAAGAAGAGTACGTCCTTGGGCGCCCGAAGGCCTTGCGTCGGGATTCCAGTGGCCGCCTGAAAGCCCGTGACCGGCAGACTCTGGCCGTAGGCCCGGTGTGTGTGCCCGTAGAAGATGCCCCCGACCCACTTGAAGCGGTCCTTGCCGCCGGAAAGCCGCATCTCCTCCGTGATGGACCAGGCGCTGGTCGCGTCGTCCAAAGGCGCGTTCAGCGTATAGACCTTCTCGGCCAGTCCGATCGAGCCGCCCGTGATCGAGGCCGTCAAGGCCGTCGCGTCGCGAACGACGAGGATGTCGCGGTGCGTGTACGACGTCACCGATGTCAGCAGGACGTCTCCGAAGTTGTAATGGACATTCAAATCGCCCAGCACGAACTTGTCGGTCGTGGGCTCGTCGATCTGCGTGAAGAGCTGCCGTTCGCCCAGCGTCACCTTCGGGCGCGTCGTCGTGTAGGGGTTGGCGAGGATGTTGAAGATGTCGATTCGGTTCCAACCGTCCATCTTCAGGGTCTGGTAGAAGATGCGAGGCGTGATCATGAGGTTCTCGTCGGGCTGGAACGTGACGGCCGCGCGGATGCCGGTCCGATCGCCGGTGTTGACGTTGTCCTTGATCGTGAAGCCTCCGGCCAGGTTCGTGTTCGGCTGCACGGCGTCCATCCAGCCGGCGAAGCGGTCGTAGTAGCCGGCCAGGCGCATCGCGACCTTGTCGGTCAGCGGGGCGTTGAATCCGACCTTGGCGCTGCCTCCGGCGTTGCCGGAGTCGATCAGGTTCGCGTTGAACTCGCCGAAGTAGCGGGAAACGCCCATCTCCGGCAGGTTCGTGATGTAGCGGACCGTTCCGCCCTCCGATCCGGACCCGAAGAGCGTGCCCTGGGGGCCGCGCAGGACCTCGACGCGGTTGACGTCGAAGAGGTCGATGTCCGGCGTGAAGAGCGACAGCGAGATCACCGACTCGTCGAGGTACGAGCCGACGTTCTCCTTGACCCCCGGCTGGTCTCGCGCGAGCTGGCCGGAAGAGACGCCGCGGATCGAGACCTGGCTCTGCCCGGGGCCGAGGTTCTGCACCGAGAAGCTCGGGACGTTGGCCGCGACCTCCTCGATGTTGTCGACGCCGCGCTCCCGCAGGTCCGCCTCGGTCGGGGCGGTGACGGAGAACGGCGTGTTGCGGATCGTCTCTTCGCGCTTCATCGCCGTGACCGTGATCTCCTCGGCGACTCTCACCTCGAAGGTGAAGTCCGCGACGACCCGCCCGTCGGTCGCGAGCTGGAGGCCCCTCTGGGTCACCTCGCGGAAGCCCGACATGGTCGCGGCCACCGTGTAGCGGCCGGCCGGCAGGCCCGCGACCTCATAGGCTCCGATCGCGGACGTCCTCACCACCCGCGTGACGCGGGTGTCCTCGTTGGTGGCGGTGATCGTGGCGCCGACGACCGGCACGCCGGTCGCGTCCCGGACAATCCCCACGATTCTTCCCCCGGAGGCCTGAGCAAGAAGTGACACCGTCGAGAGAGCCAGGAGCAGGATACCCAGAGCGGGAGTTCGTGGCCTGAACATCAGAAGCCCCCTTCCAAAAGGCTTCGCCAAGCCGAAGCTAGGGGGAGTGTAGCGCGGTTCGAAGCCGTCAGAACCGGGCGAGATCATCGCCCGGCTTCTCTCCTGACCGCCCAAACCGCCGCCAGGAGCCGCGGGTGCCAGGTCCGGTCCCGCTCGAGACCCCTGGCGGCGGAAGGCGACTCGCCGTCAGAAAGCCGCTGTATCGGCGCCGCTTGTCATCTGCCCTTGCGCGTTCGTGTACGTTTTCTTAGCCCCGGTGAACGTGTCCGTGACGGTCAGCGTGAACTGCACATTCGTCAGCGATCCGTATATGACCCAGAACTTGCCATTCAGAGCGCGGCCATCCAGGACCTTGACGACCAGGTCGATGTTATCCGGCGAGAAGAACCAGAATCCCTTCGTCTCCGAGGAGATATAGGTCAGATTGCCCGATCCCACGCTGCCGTTTGCGGCCGCCCACGTCACGGTGGCCAGGAACCGGGCCGGAGAGGCGGGCACGGACTGAGCCGGCGAGGCCGGCGCGAACAGGTCGGCCATCACGGCGACGCTCGCATCGCAGGCGTGGTTCAGGCACGGAAGCCCGAAGCCAGCCTCGAGAGTCCTCAGCAGCGAGAAGTGAGTGTAGAGATTGCTGCTCTGGACTCCGCTCACTCCGTAGTTCGTCTCGACGGTCAGCAGCACCTGATTGGTGTTGGGCGTGGCGCTGTAGTCGTTCTCGTCCCAAAGAACCACGATGGCGTTGTGGCCCCAGTTCCAGGCAGGAGACGCGTGGATCGCCTCGACCAGCGTCTGGATGGTCCGGTCGCCGCGGTAGATCAGCGCCGGGTTGAGGCCAGCCTGCGTGCCGGTGCTCGAGGGGTCGAAGTCGCAGGACGGGCCGGCGTTGCCGCGCCCATGCTGATCATTGCACTGGTTCGGAGCGATGAACGAAAAAGCGGGGACCTGGCCCGAGGCGAGATCCGCGAAGAGGCCGCCCGGCCCGTCGAAGCCGACCGTATTCGCCAGGCCGTTGCCGCTCGAAGCGCCTTCCTGAACGCTCCGGAAGTATGCGAATGGGTTGTGCTTCACGGCATAGAGGTTGATCAGCGTCTGGGTCTCGGCCGGCAGCGACGACTTGATCGGATTCACGTCGGAGTAATACCCGTCGCTGTTATTGACCCGGTCCGCCCCCGTCGGCGGCAGGCTCTCCTGATAGCTCTTCCAGTTCGAGCCTCTCTCGACCAGCTGGTCGCCGATGGTCTTGCCGACGGTGCCGGAGGCGGCCGGAATCGAGAGGACGCCGTCGATATTGGTCACGGAGGTGATCGACGGCGGGCTGGTTTCGTTCGACAGGTCGAAGACCGGGGTCGCCGCGTCCGTCCCGGTCCCCGCGATCGGGCAGACGGGAGGGGCGGAGGAGACGTCGTAGGACGTCGTCCCGGAGACGATGTTCGGAGTGCATTTCGCGTTGTGCCAGTCGGGGCTGTTGTCGTTCAGCACTCCGAAATTCGACCCGCCGACCACCTCGAGGTAGTTGGTCAGGCTGGGATGGGCGACGGCGAAGTAGTTAGTGGCGGCGTTCGTCTGCTTCATGTACTGGTTCGTGAACGGCGAGCTCGGGTTCCCGACGATCTGAGCGTAAGCGTGGTTTTCCATCATGATGACGAAGACGTGGTCGAGTTGCGGGACCCCGGTCGGAACGACTCCTTCACCGGCGAGGGCCAGTCCAGCCCAGAAGGCACAAATTCCGCCGACCGCCGCGACACATCTGAACGTAGAGGCACGAGACTGACGAACCATGTTTTCCTCCTGGGCTCCGCGTTACGAAAATGACGCGGAGCGGTGGGACGCTACGGGGGGAGCGCGAACACCGCGCCAAGGCGCAGGCAAACCGATATGAAGAGACTCCCCGGGCTCTTCAGTCTGAGTTAACCGCGGGCGGCCGTCTCCGAAGCTTTCCTCCCGCGCTCTGCCTCGCCCCCCGGCAGATCGGACCGGAGCCTTAGAATCTCCCCGCCTTGAGAATTTCGCCGGGATCCCGGCTGGGCCCCTACGAGATCCTGTCGCCGCTCGGAGCAGGCGGGATGGGGGAGGTCTTCCGGGCGAGGGATCCCCGGCTCGGGCGCGACGTCGCGATCAAAATCCTGCCCGAGAGGCTCTCTTCGGACACCGAGCGCCTGCAGCGCTTCGAGAGAGAGGCCCGCTCCGCCTCCGCCTTGAACCATCCCAACATCGTGACCATTTACGAGGTCGGCAGGACCGATTCGACCTCCTTCATCGTCATGGAGCTGGTGGAGGGCAAGACGCTGCGGGACCTCGTCGGCATCGGCCAGGTCCCTCTCCGCAGGCTGCTCTCGATCGCCGCTCAGCTCTCCGACGGCCTGGCCAGGGCCCATGCCTCGGGCATCGTTCACAGGGATATCAAGCCCGAGAACGTCATGGTGACCGACGGCGGCGTCGTCAAGATCCTCGATTTCGGCCTGGCGAAGCTGACGCTGCCCTATTCGGAAAGCGGGGAATCCGCTTCGACGATCTCCGGCGGCACGGAGCCGGGGCTCATCCTGGGGACCGTGGGCTACCTGTCGCCGGAGCTCGCGGTCGGCCAGCGGGCGGACTTCCGGTCGGATCAGTTCTCCTTCGGCGCGGTCCTCTACGAGATGCTCGCCGGCAGGCAGGCGTTCGAGCGGCCGACCAGGCCGGAGACGCTCGCGGCGATCATTCGGGAGGAGCCGGAGCCGATCGCCGCGGACCACGGCGCGCCTTCCCAGCTTCGCTGGATCGTCGAGCGATGCCTCGCGAAGGACCCGAAGGACCGCTACGCGGCGACGGAGGACCTGGCGCAGGACCTGGCGACCCTGCGCGAGCGCCTCTCGGAGGTCTCGGGCGAGGCGAGGCCTTCGCCCGGTCTTCCGGCGCGCCGGAGGAGGTGGGTCTCGGTGCTCGCCGCGGCGGCGGTGCTGGCGGCGCTCGGCGGGGTCTTCCTGCTCGGCCGGCGCGTCGAGCGGAAAGGAACTTCCTCACCGCGCTTCCGGCAGCTGACTTTCCGTGGAGCGGGGATTTCCTCGGCGCGGTTCGCGCCGGACGGGCAGACGGTCGTTTACGCCGCGCAGTGGGAAGGCAAGCCTTCCGAGCTCTACACCACCCGCCTCGACAACCCCGAGACGCGGCCACTCGGCCTGTCGAAAGCCGAGATTCTCTCGATCTCCTCTTCCGGCCAGATGGCGCTCCTGCTAGCGCCGCGTTTCACGCTTCTTTTTCGTCCGCCGCATTCGGACCTGAATCTCTCGCCGGCCAAGATGCGGGGAGTCCTGGCCGAGGCGTCTCTGGCCGGCGGGGCTCCGCGGGAGCTTCTCGAAGACGTTTGGGCGGCGGACTGGAATTCCGACGGAAGAACTCTCGCCGTCGGGCGTTGGACCGGAAGCAAATACCGCATCGAGTTTCCCGCGGGGCGGGTGCTTTTCGAAGGCAACGTCTTATCCTCCCGCGTCGCTTTCTCGCCGTCAGCCGATCGGCTCGCCTTCGTGTATCTCAAGAATCTTCACGTGAGCGAGCTCGGCGGCCCGGAGCGTGATCTCCAGGAGCAGGCGCTGGAGTTCGCCTGGCACCGCGCGACGAACGAGATCTGGTTCAACACCGTCGCGCAGGGGACCACCGCGCTCTTCGCCGTCGTCCCGGGCCGCCCCAAGAGGCTCGTTGCGGCATTGCCGGGAGATTTCGTTCTCCACGACATCTCCGCGGACGGACGCGTTCTGCTGGGGCGAATCTCCGAGAGCTCGGAGATCCTCGGCGACTTCTCCGGCGAGCCCCGGCTGCGCAACCTCTCCCACCTCGACCGCTCGGTGGCCGCGGACATTTCTTCGACTGCCGATACGCTGCTCTTCAACGAGCTGGGCCGGGGCAGCCCCGGCGGGATCTATCTCCGGCGGACCGACGGCACGCCGCCCAAACGGCTGGCCGACGGCTTCGCATGGGCGCTGTCGCCGGACGGGAAGTTCGTGCTCGCCGGGGATCGCCCAGGGCCCGGGATTTACCTGATCCCGACCGGTCCCGGCCAGCCGAGGACCCTGGAGACGCCGGGCGTTCATCGGGAGGGGGGCCGGATGGGCTTCTTTCCGGACGGCCGGAGATTCTGGTTCGTGTCCATCGACTCCTCCGGTCGCCGCGCCTTCGTGCAGGATCTCGCGGGAGGAAAACCTCGCGCGGTCACTCCTCCGGGATACCAGGGAATCTTGATGTCGGGCGATGGACGCTTTCTCTCCGCGTACGCCCCCAATGGAGACTTTTACTTCTATTCGACGGAAACGGCGGAAGCCCACAAGGGCGTCGGTCTTCTGGCCGGCGAGGAGCTCCTTCAGTGGAGCGCGGACGGAAAGTTCGTCTATGTACGGGGCCAGGATGAGTTGCGTCCCGGAGAGTCCGCGTTCACCACGCGTGTCTACCGCGTGGATCCACGCACCGGGCAACGCGAGCTCTGGAAGGAAATCGCGCCGGTCAACCCTTCCTCAGGAGGAACCATCGGGGACATCTTCTTCTCCGGGGACGGAAAGAGCTGCGTGTACACGCACCACCGTTACTCCTCGGAGCTCTTTCTGGTCGAAGGCCTGAAGTGACCGCCGGCTCGTCCGCCGCCAGGCAGCTCGCTCGGGCTGCGCGAACACTCCTGCTCCTCACGGGACTCTCGGGGCCCGAGGAGGCGGTCGAGGCCCAGTCGCTCCCGACCGCCACGCTGGCCGGAAGAGTCTCCGACGAGAGCGGTGCGGGGCTTTCCGGGATCACGATTCGCCTCGAGTCGAAGAGCCTCCAGGGAGTCCGGGAGACCTCGACGTCGGCGGGCGGCGACTTCTTCGCCGCGCTGCTCCCGGCTGGCGAATACACCGTGACGTTCAAGGCGGACCGAATGCAGACGGTGACACGGACCGTCTCGCTTCCCGCGGCGAGCACGGTGCGCCTGGAGGAGCGGATGCGGCCGGCGCCCGTCGTCGCGACGGTGGACGTGGAGGCCGGCGCGCCATCCGCCTCCCCGATCCGGTCGCCGACGATCGAGGCGCACTACGAGAAGAAACTGGTCGACCGCCTGCCCATGGACCGGACCCTGAGGTCGATCGCCCTGCTCGCCCCGGGCGTGACGGAGAACGGCCCCCAGGGAAACACCGGGACGACCAACAACCGCAAGGCCCTCGAAATCTCCGGCGGCCTCTCTTACTCGAACGTCTTTCTCGTCAACGGGGTCGTCGTCAACGAGAACCTGCGCGGTCAGCCCTATGACCTCTTTATCGAGGACGCGATCGAGGAGACTTCGGTCCTCACCGGCAACATCTCCGCCGAGTACGGCCGTTTCACGGGAGGAGTCGTCAACGCGGTCACCAGGTCCGGAGGCAACGATTTCCATGGATCGTTCCGCGCAACGCTCAACAACGATCGCTGGACCGCCAACGACCCGTACAATTCGTCGCTCGGGGCGGACAACCGCGTGGACGAGGTCAACAGCGTTTACGAGGAGACGCTCGGCGGCGCGGCCTGGAAGGACCACGTCTGGTTTTTCGCGGCCGGGCGCCAGGCGAGCGTTTCCGATTCCCGACAGACGCAGCTTCTCCCGCGGGACGGAGACATCGATCCCGCTCCGACCCCTTACCTCCATTCTTTCGATGAACGCCGCCTCGAAGGAAAGCTGACGGCGTCGCCGCTTCCCGCGTGGAACCTGGTGGCTTCCTATACCGACGTCAGGACGGACGAGCGGAACCTGACGCCGGCCGCAGGCATTCTCCTGGACACGGCGGGTCTGGTTTCCCGGGAGGCGCCGTCTTCGCTTCTCGCAATCAACTCCAGCGCGGTCTTGAGCGACCGGCTCTTTCTCGAAGCGCAGTACTCCCGGCGGCGGTTCTCCCTGGAGACGTCGAGCCCTGTCGACCCGGATCCCATTGGAGGGACGGTCATCATCGACCCGAACCGCGGCTTTTCTGCGGGGTTCCACGCCCCGCAGATAGTCAGTCAGAAGCCCGAACGCTATGACAACGACTCGTGGTCGTTGAAGGGCGTTTACTTCGTGCCGGCCACGCCGATCGGCTCCCACGAGATCCACTCGGGGTACGAGCGGTTCTCCGAGTCCGCCGAAAGGAACTTCCGCGTCTCGGGAAGCGACTTCTGGATCACCCAGTCTCCGGCGATCATGCGGGGAACGGCGCTCTTCCCGACGTTCCGCCCCGGGGCCACGCAGATCTCGTGGAATCCGATTCTTCAGCCCTCGCTGGGATCCGACCTCGTCACGGATTCGGGGTTTCTCGAGGACCGGATCCAGCTCGGCCGCCACTTCGCCTTCAACCTCGGCGTGCGTTACGACCACAACCGCGACCGGGACAGCCGCGGCACACTCGTTTCCAACTCGGGGCTCTGGAGCCCACGGCTCTCGGCGCGATTCGATCCGAAGGGGGACGGGCGGTTCGAGGTTCACGCCGGGTACGCGCGGTACGTGGACAAGCTCCACGATAACGTCGCCAACGCGGCTTCCCCCGCCGCCTCCGCTAACCTCGTCTGGTTCTACAAGGGCCCGTGCGTTAACTGCGACCCGTCCCAGCCGCTCGTCTCGGCGGACGACGCTCTGCGAATCCTGTTCGGATGGTTCAACGCCGCCGGCGGCACGGCGAGCATTCCGACGGTCAGCGGAACGCTGCCCGGCATCTCGACCGCGATCGCGCCGGGGCTCAAACCGCAGAGCTCCCGCGAGTTTTCCGTCGGCGCCGGGGTGGCCCTGGGAGCCGGGGGATTCTTCCGCGCGGACTTTGTCGAGCGCGACTATCACGACATGTACTCGCGCCGGATCGATCTCTCGACGGGGAAGAGCCCGCCGGTTTTCGGCGCCGTTCACGACATGCTCCTCGTCGTCAACAGCGAGAACGTCAAGCGCAGTTACACCGCGGTCCAGACCCAGTTCTCCTGGCGCCTGGCGCCGTCGCTCCAGGCGGCCGGTAGCTACACCTGGTCGCGGCTGACCGGGAACGCTCGCGGCGAAGGGCCGGCGGAATCCGCGCTGATCGCTCCATTCATCGACTCGTATCCGGAGTACCGCGAGGAGAGCTGGGCCTTTCCGACGGGTTATCTCTCGGGCCGCGGCCAGCCGCAGCCCGCCGCGGACCAGCGTCATCGGGCCAGGCTCTGGTTCGTCTACGATCTGGCGGCGCGGTGGGGCGGGATCTCTGCGGCGCTCGTGGAGTCGTACGACTCGGGCTTGCCGTACGATGCCGTCGGATTCATCGACGCGCACAACTTCGTGGCCAACCCCGGCTATGCCGAGCCGCCGACCCTCGAGACCTACTTCTTCACGAGCCCAGGCGCCTTTCGAACCGACGACATCACGCGCACGGATGTCGCCTTGACCTTCACATTCCGTCTCTTCGGAACTGCTGAGCTCTTCGTGCGGCCCGAGGTTTGGAATCTCTTCAACGAGAAGGGGGTCGTCGCCGTGGACAGCACGGTGTTGACGGCGCGGAGCCCTGGTAGCGGGCTTGCAGACTTCAATCCCTTCACCGACAAGCCGGTGCGGGGAGTCAACTACGAGCTCGCCTCGACGTTCGGCAAGCCGAGGGGCGCCGCCGACTACCAGCTTCCCCGGACCTTTCGAGTCGGTGTGGGAGTGAGGTTCTGACCGGCCGCCGGATCCGCACCGCGTCTCCCAGAAAAACCTAGGGAATTCCTAGCTTCTCTCCAAAGACTTTCCCGCCTCTCGCGGCTGGGATATTCCCCATGGAAAACGACGGAAAACCGCGGAGATTTCATTTTGCCGTTTGCGCACTCCTGGCCGTCCTGTCGCAGGGAAACCTGATCGCCGGCGTCGGCGAATGGACGACCGGCGGGCCGGATGGCGGAGCGGTCCTGGATCTCGCGGCTCATCCCGCCAATCCCTCCACGGTCTACCTCGCCACGGAGGGGCGACTCTACAAAAGCGTGAACTCAGGCCTCAGGTGGACTCCGACCGGCCTGTCCGCTTCCGAGTTCATCCTCGCCGTCCCGACCTCGTCGCCGTCGGTCGTCTACGCGTGGCTGCCGGGCGACGCGACGTTCCTTCGAAGCGCTGACGGAGGCGCGAGCTGGGTCAGCAGGCCCGGCCCGAC
>DATFQY010000106.1:0-6897 GCA_035263845.1 Thermoanaerobaculia bacterium
TCGCCGTCAACTTGTCCGAGACCGCCTTGCCCTTCTCCTTCAGCCCTTTTCCCTTGCCGAGCTTCTCGGCGCGGTCGCCGATTTCCTTGATCTGGTTCTTCACGTCGCGGATCTGCTGGACTCCGTCGTGGCAGGCCGAGAGCCCCTCGCGCGCCTGCCGCAGCAGCTCGTACTGCTGCTTGAGGTCCTCGGCCGTCGCTCCGGCGTTCGGGTTGGGCCGCACCTCGAAGTTCTCCGTCAGGGTCTGGCCGGCGTACTTGACCCGGACCGTGTAGGTTCCCGGCGCGACCTTGGGGCCCTGGCTGTTGCCCCAGATGATCGCCCGCGGAAGCAGCGAGGGCTTGACGATCCGCATGTCCCAGACGAGGCGATTCAAGCCCGCCTTCGGTTCGATCGGCTTGTCTCCTTCGTCGTCCCCGGGGCCGCCTCCTCCCGCCGGCGGTCCGCCCGCTCCGGCTTCCTCTCCCTCGCGCGTCTTCTTCTCGCTGGTGAAGGAGCGCAGCACCTTGTCGCCCTCGAGGAACTCGACGGTCAGGACGTCCTTCTCGCCCGGCTTCTCTTTCAGGTAGTAGCTGACGAGGACGCCGTTGGGCGGGTTCTTTCCGAGCGCGCCGGCCGAGCCCTCCTCGTCGCCGCCGAACCCTCCGCCGGGGAACCGGACGGCGGGACGGGGCTTGAAGAGGCGGACCTTCTCCGAGCCGATGGAGTCGCGGTACTCGCGGACGGGAGTCAGGTCGTCCAGGATCCAGAACGACCGCCCCTGCGTGGCGACGACGAGGTCTCCGTTCTTGACCGTCAGGTCGGTGATCGGAACGATCGGGACGTTGAACTGGAACGGCTGCCAGTTCGCGCCGTCGTCGTAGGAGACGTAGAGCCCGGTCTCGGTCCCGGCGTAGAGGAGGCCGTCCCGCTCCGGGTCCTCGCGGATGACACGCGTGAAGGCGGTCTCCGGGATTCCCTTGTCGATGCGCGTCCAGGTCTTGCCGTAATCCTTCGTCTTGTAGAGGTAGGGGCGGAAGTCGTCAAACTGGTACATCGTCGCGGCGACGTAGCAGGTTCCCTTGTCGCGCGGCGAGGCGTCCAGCGAGTTGATCCGGATCCACTCGGGGATTCCCTTCGGCGTCACGTTGGACCAGTTCTTCCCGCCGTCCCGTGTGACCTGGACATAGCCGTCATCGGTCCCGACCCAGATCACGTCCTTCTCGACGGGCGACTCCTCGACCGTGAAGATCGTGTCGTAGATCTCGACTCCGGTGTCGTCGTGGGTGATCGGGCCGCCGGACTTGCCCTGCTTGGCTTTGTCGTTGCGCGTCAGGTCCGGGCTGATCTCCTCCCACGACTGCCCCTCGTTTCGGCTGCGCAAGAGGACCTGCGCGGCGTGGTAGAGCGTGTTCGGGTCGTGCGGCGAGAAAACGATCGGCGCGTTCCACTGGAAGCGATACTTCAGGTCCTTGCCGCCCCGCCCGATCGCGAGCTGCGGCCAGACGACCACGTTTCGCTGCTGCCCGGTCTTGTGGTCGTAGCGCGTGATCGCGCCGCCGTAGGAGCCGGCGAAGACGATCTCCGGGTTCTTCGGCTCGGGCGCGATCCAGCCGCTCTCGCCGCCTCCGACCGGGTACCAGTCGTTGACGTCGATGCCCCGGCCGCGGCCGCGCGAGGCGATGGCGACCGTCGTGTTGTCCTGCTGCGCGCCGTAGATCCAGTATGGGAACCGGTCGTCGGTGACGACGCGGTAGAACTGTGCGGTCGGCTGGTTCATGATCGAGGACCACGTCTTGCCGCCGTTGAAGGAGACGTTGGCGCCGCCGTCGTTGGATTCGATCATCCGCTCCGGGTCGTCGGGGTCGAGCCAGAGGTCGTGGTTGTCGCCGTGCGGGACCCGGATGCCGGTGTACGTCCGGCCTCCGTCGTTGGACCGGTAGAAGCCGGTGTTCAGGACGTAGACCGACTCGGCGTTTTTCGGGTCGGCGTAGATCCGCGTGTAGTACCAGGCCCGCTGGCGGAGGCGATTCTCGGTGTTGACGCGCGTCCACTTCTCGCCGCCGTCGTCCGAGCGGTAGACGCCCCCCTTGTCCTTGGACTCCACGATCGCCCAGACGCGGTCCGGGCGCGCGGGCGAGACCGTGATTCCGATGTTGCCGACGACGCCTTCCGGCAGGCCGCCCGCGAGCTTCTTCCAGGTGTCGCCGCCGTCGGTGGATTTCCAGATGCCGCTCTCCGGGCCGCCGGACTCGAGCGTCCATGGCTTGCGGTAGACCTGCCAGAAGCCGGCGTAGAGGATCCGCGGATTCGTCGGATCCATGGAAAGGTCCGAAGCGCCCGTCTTGTCGGACACGAAGAGGACCTTCTCCCAGGACTTCCCGCCGTCCCTGGAGCGGAAGATGCCTCGATCCGCGTTGGAGGACCAGACGTGCCCCTGCGCCGCCACGTAGACGAGGTCGGGGTTCTTCGGGTGAACTCGAACGCGCGAGATCTGGTAGGTGCTCTTCAGTCCGACGTTCTTCCAGGTCCGCCCGCCGTCGGTGGACTTGTAGACGCCGTCGCCGTGAGACACGTTTCCGCGGATCGGAGACTCCCCCATCCCGGCGTAGATCACGTTGGGATCCGACTCGGCCACTCCGAGCGCGCCGACCGAGCCCGTCTTGAAGTCCTTGTCGGACATCGGGGTCCAGTTCGAGCCGCCGTCCGTCGTCTTCCAGACGCCGCCGCCGGTGCCGCCGAAGTAGTAGACGAGCGGTTCCCCGCGTACACCCGTCACCGCGGTGACCCTTCCGCCCCGGTACGGCCCGATGCACCGCAGCTCCATCCCCTCGTACGCCTTCGCGATCCCGGCGGGCGAAGCCGCGGGCGCGTCCTTTTTCTCCGTCGCTTTCTCGGCGGCAAGGACGAGCGCCGCGGACGCGAGCAGACCCGCCACCACCGACAGACTACGAAGAGCCTTCACGGTCCCCTCCTTATGTCGAGAATCAGTCGGAGATTCTACAGACCGGGCGGAAGGGGGCAAGCCCCTCCCCTACTCGTGCGTGTCGATCTGGGCTTTCTGGAGGCGGCCGGAGAAGTCCACGTAGACGGACTTCCACTCGGTGAAGACGTCGAGGCCGGCGATGCCCGCTTCGCGGTGGCCGTTGCCGGTGTCCTTGATCCCGCCGAAGGGAAGGTGGACCTCCGCGCCGATCGTGGAGGAGTTCACGTAGAAGATCCCAGTCTCGAAGTCCCGCATCGCGGTGAAGGCCTTGTTGACGTCGCGCGTGTAGATCGAGCCCGACAGCCCGTACTGGACCGAGTTGGCCACCCGGATCCCCTCCTCGAGCGAGGAGACCGGGACCACCGTCGTCACGGGCCCGAAGATCTCCTCCTTCGCGACCCGCATCTGCGGCGTCGCGTCGGCGAAGACGGCCGGCGAGAGGAACCACCCCTTCGACAGGTTGCCGCCGGTGAGCTTCTCTCCGCCGCACAGAAGCCTGGCACCCTCGTTCTTCCCGATCTCGACGTACTTGAGGACGCTCTCGCGCTGCTTCTCGGAGACGCACGGCCCCATCTCAACAATCGGGTCGAGCCCGTTGCCGACGCGGAGGGCCTTGACCCTGGGGACGAGCTTCCCGAGAAACGCGTCGTAGACCGCCCGGTGGACGAGGAGACGCGAGGACGCGGTGCACCGCTGCCCCGTCGTTCCGAAGGCGCCCCAGACGGCGCCGTCCACGGCGAGGTCGAGGTCCGCGTCGTCCATGACCAGGATCGCGTTCTTGCCGCCCATCTCCAGGTGCACCCGCTTGAAGGTCGGCGCGCAGGCCACCGAGATGCGGCGGCCGACCTCCGTCGAGCCCGTGAAGGAGACGACCTTGACGTCGGGGTGGGAGACGAGCGGATCGCCGACGTCGCCGCCCGAGCCCATGACGACGTTGAAGACGCCGGCCGGCAGCCCCGCCTCCTCGAAGACCCTGGCGAGCGCGACGACCGAGGCGGGAGTGTCCGTGGCCGGCTTGATCACGATCGTGTTCCCGGCGATCAGCGCCGCCATGGACTTCCACGCGGGGATCGCCATCGGGAAATTCCACGGGGTGATGAAGGCGCAGACCCCGATCGGCTGGCGCACGCACATGGCGAACTTGTTGCGAAGCTCCGACGGCGTCGTGAAGCCGAAGAGGCGCCGTCCCTCACCCGCGGCGAGAAAGGCCATGTCGATGGCCTCCTGCACGTCGCCCCGGGTCTCCGCGAGCACCTTGCCCATCTCGCGGGTCATGAGCGTCGCGAGCTTTTCCTTGTCGCGCTTCAGAATCTCGCCGGCCGCATAGAGGACATCTGCGCGCGCGGGAGCGGGAGTGCCGCGCCAGAGCGGGAAGGCCTTCTTCGCCGCGGCGACCGCCTTCTCGACGTCCTGCTGGCCGCTCGAGGGAAAGAGTCCGACCAGCTCCCCGGAGTCGGCAGGGCTGCGGTTCTCGAACGTCTTCCCGCCGGAAGCGGGGACCCACTCTCCGCCGATGAAGTTGGCCTGGGGCTCGACGTCGACCGAGGCTGCGCCCGGGCTCACGAACCTTCCGACTTGCGGGGCGCGGGCATGGCGGCGGCCTCGGCTCCGATCGACATCGCGACGTTGCCCTGGAGGTGAGCACCCTCCGCGATGATGATCTTGGGAGCCTGGACGCTGCCGTGGACGACGGCGGTCGCCGAGAGCTCCGCGCGCTCGCTCGCGAGGATCTGGCCCCGGACCTTTCCGCCCACCAGGACGCTGCGCGCCTGGACATCTCCTTCGAGCTCGCCGCCCGAACCGATGGTGACCATGCGCTCAGCCCGGATCTTTCCTTCGATCTGGCCGTCCAGCATCACGTCCTCGTCCGAGATCAGGTCGCCGATCAGCCGGGATCCGGAGCCGATGACGGTCTTGGAGCTCGCGGAGACGGGGCGCGGCGCCGGCGAGGCTCCTGGAAACGGGGACGGGGACGAGGAAGAGGACAACGGAGCAACTGGGACAACGGAAGGAGAGGAGGGTTCGACGCCCTGCGGGTTTTTGCCGAAGATGGTCAAGTTTCCTCCAGAAAAAGGTGTTGAGTATAAACGCTGCGCGCGATCAGCTCCCGGTTGGATACAGGTCCGGGCCTCCGGCGGCGGCCCCGACCGGCTCGGCAGGCACGGTCGCGGGGCGCAATCCGCGGGCGCCGGCGTATTTTTCCAGCCCCGCGGCGAGGATCCGGACCGACGCTTCGAGGTCGGCGGAATTCAGAACGTAGGCGATCCGCACTTCGTCGGAGCCCAGGCCGGGCGTCGCGTAGAAGCCGGCGGCCGGCGCGACCATGACCGTCGCGCCGCCCAGGGAGAAGTCCGACAGCATCCAGCTCGCGAAGTCGTCGCCGCTCTCGATCGGCAGCCTCGCCACGAAGTAGAAGGCCCCTTCGGGCTTGGCGAGGAAGACGCCGGACAGAGACTTCAAGCCGCGGTACAGGACGTCGCGCCTCTTCTGGTACTCGGCGACGACTCCCCGTGTGTAGTCGGCGGGGAGATCCGACGGCCCGGCCGCGACGAACTGCGCCAGGCCCGGGGGCGAGAGCCTCCCCTGCGCCATGCGCAGGCACGCGCCATAGACGTCGCGGTTTCGCGTGGCGAGGCAGCCCAGGCGGATGCCGCACGCGCTGTACCTCTTCGAGAGGCTGTCCACGACAACGACGAGGTCTTCGTATCCCTCCAGCTCCAGCGCGGAGGAGGACCCTCTCCCGTCGTACACGAACTCCCGATACACCTCGTCCGAGATGAGGAAGAGGCCCCGGTCGCGGCAGAAGCCGGCGACCATTTCCATCTCACCCCGGCCGTAGACCGTGCCGGTCGGGTTGTTCGGGTTGCAGAGGAGGACGGCCCTCGTTTTTGGCTTGACCGCCTTCTCCCACTCCCCGCGCGGCGGCAGGTGGAACCCGTCCTCCACCCGGGTGCGAAGCGGTACGAGCCGGACCCCCGCCATCGCGGCGAACGCCTGGTAGTTCGTGTAGAAGGGCTCGACGACGAGGATCTCCTCCCCTTCCGCAGCGCAGGCGAACATCGCGAAGAGGATGGCTTCGCTTCCGCCGGTCGTCGCAAGAATCTGATCGAGGCCGAGGGCGATGCCGAACCCCGCGTAGTACTTCTGGAGCGAGGCGAGAAACTCGGGCGTGCCGCCCGACGGGGTGTAGGCGTAGACCTTCTCCTTCTCGAGCAGGCGCAGGCGATCGCGCATCGCCGGCGGCGTCTCCAGGTCCGGCTGGCCGATGTTCAAGTGATAGACGTGGATCCCGCGTTTCTTCGCCTGCTCGGCGACCGGCATCAGCCGCCGGATCGGCGAGGCGGGCACGGCCTGGCCGCGCCGGGAAACGGTGGGGGGCATGAGGCCGCGATTGTATCCCGACCCTCCCGTTCTCGAGGCCGGGGGTAGACTGAGTCCCTTCCTTTCGACCCTCTCCGATGAATTCGGTCGAACAAACCCGGCAACAAATCAGGAGGCCCTATGCGAGTTGCGCGATTCGTGCTCCGGCGTGTCCCCCCTTTTCTTCCTCGTCGCAGCGGCGGTCCTCGTCGGCGGGTCTCAGGATCTCCTCGGGACCTGCGGCTCCTTCACCGACGTCGCCGCGGACGTCTTCTGTCCCTTCGTCCTGGAGATCTTCACCCTCGGGATCACAACCGGGACGACGGCGACGACCTATGACCCGACGGGCAACGTCACGCGCCTCCAGATGGCCGCCTTCCTCTCGCGGACAGTCGATGGGGTCGTCAATCGCGCCAGCCGGAGGGCGGCTCTCGGACAGTTCTGGACGCCCCAGAATGATTCCGTCCTCAGCATCAGCTCAACTCGGCTGGCGCGATTCTCCAGACGGTCACCCTCGGCTCACAGTCCTTCTTCCCGGCCTTCGACGGCGCCAACATCTGGGTGCCGAACCT
>DATFQY010000107.1:0-20281 GCA_035263845.1 Thermoanaerobaculia bacterium
GGGTCATCGGGCTCGTCCTTCCGCCTCCCGAGAAAGGCGCGCGTCCAATCGTGCGCGTCGCCTCCGACCCGGCGCTGGAAGGGGTCAGCGGCCGCTACTTCAACAAGATGGAAGAGGCCGCTCCGAGCCCGGCCGCTTCCAACGACGCCGACGCCGCCCGTCTGTGGAGGGTCGCCGAGGAGTCGGTCGGACCGATTCCATGAGCCGGGTTGCCGTGGCGGCGCTTCTGGCGTTCTTCGCGGCGGCCGCCGTCAAAACGCCGACCGAGGCGGAGCGGATCAAGGCGCTTCCCGAGGAGGAGCGCCGGTGGCTGACGGAGTACGTCGCGCCGATCATCCTGCCGGAGGAGAGGAAAGCATTTCTCGATCTGGGCGAGCCTTACATGCGGGATGCCTTCAAGAAGGACTTCTGGGAGCGCCGCGAGCAGGACGGCCTCCCGCGCCCCCTCGGACCGGGCTATCGCGTTCGGTATGCGGAGCTGCGCCGGCTCGCCGACGAGAAGTATGACGGGTGGAACCAGGATGCCGGGCGGATGGTCCTGCGCTGGGGCGAGCCGGATTCGATCCTCTCCCCGCACTGCGCCATCGAAGATGTCTTTTTCGATCTCGAGGTCTGGTATTACTCCAACCGGACAGGCCCCGCCGCGGGGCACCACATCTTTTACAGACCCGCGGATCTCGCTCCCCGGAGGCGATGGACCGTGGCCGACGAGATCCCGCCGTTGCTCCATCCGAATGAGGTACGAATCCGGGTGTTCGAGCCACCCTTTCGACCGAACTCCTGTCGCGCCACGATGGCCTCGTTAGGAGCCGATTGCGCTGAAGGAACCAAAGGCTGTAATGCCTGCCCCGACCTCTGCGAAGTCTTCCGGGCATACCGCGAAATCCGCAACCGGCAGGGTAGCCGCGCGGGAGCCGCCATGGAGGAGGGGATGCTCTTCGAGGCTGCCCCGGTCTCGACGGAGGGCATCGAGCGTCAGAAGGACAAGTGGGCCTCGACGGCAAACCCGAACGCGAAGCCGATCGGCGCCGTGCCGACGGCCTCTCCGGTCCCCGCCATGACGCCGACGCCCGCGGGACCTCACGCGTTGACCGACGAGGAGATCCGCGAGGCGATCCTCGGGCTCGCCCCGGTCTACCGGGAGTGGTTGGAGGTCGCGGCTCCCGTCTTGACCCGCGAGGAGCTCGCGCGCTTCCTACAGATGTCCTCCACGGAGAAGGACAAGTTCATCCGCGAGTTCTGGAAGAAGCGGAAGTAGCGAAGCGCCTCAGGCGGTGGTCGCGACCTCCGCCAGGTACTCGACGAAGGAGCGGACGGCGCCGTCGAAGCCCTGGACCTTCGGGTTGGACGACTCGATGATGTAGTACTCGTCGGGAGCGTGCGCGCCGGAGCCGTGCCCGAGGCCGAAGTGGCTGGCGGCGAGCTTCAGCGGCTCGCCGGTGAAGACGTAGCCGGGCCACGAGCCGGCGTTGCGCGGCCAGAGGATCGGGTCGATGCCGGAGCGCTTGTAAACGGCCGTCTGCGCGCGGATGACCGCCGCGTTCGCCGGCGTCGTTGTCGGGTCGTAGCCGCCGGTCATCTTCACCTCGATGTCGCCGAATCCCTTGTCCGCGAGGTGCTTCTGGAGCGCGGCGAGAGCCTCCGACGCTTTCATGTCCGGCACCAGGCGAAGGTCGAGCTTCGCGACCGCCTTGTGGGGAAGGATCGTTTTTCCGCCGGGGCCGGTGTAGCCGCCGACCAGCCCTTCGATGTTGACCGTCGGCTGCGAGACGAGCCTCTCGAGCGACTCCATGAAGCTCACGTCGTTGATCCAGTGCGAAACGCCCATCGACTTTTTCAGCACCGCCTCGTCCAGCCTCTTGGCCCCTTCGGCGACCATCGCCTTCTCCGCCGCGGAGATCGGGCGGACCTTTTCCAGGTAGCCCTGGATGGCGATCGTGTTGCCGTCCGGGCCTACCAGCGTGTTCAGTGCCTGCACCAGGTGCCAGGCCGGGCTGTCGACGCGCGCCTTGTTGGAGGAGTGGATGTCGAGCTTGGGCCCGCGGCCCCACTTCTCCCCGGACGACGTCAGCTCGAGCTCGACGACGCCCTTGGCTCCGAGGGTCATCGTGACGTTGCCGTCGAGCCCCTGCGTTGCCGACGGCATGAAGACGCCGATCGAGCGTGAGAGCGCCGCCTGGATCTCCGGCCGGCGGACGATCTGCGGGAAGTGCGGGGAGCCGATCTCTTCTTCCCCCTCGGCGACGAAGACCAGGTTGACGGGAAGCTTCCGGTTGGCCGCGCGGTACGCGTGGAGCGCGGCGAGGAAGGCGGCCTCCGGGCCCTTCTGGTTGACGGCGCCGCGGCCGACGACGCACTTGCCCACGCTCGGCTTCTCGACGATCGCCGCGTCCCACGGCGGCGAGGACCACTCCGACGGGTCCACCTGCTTGACGTCGTACATGTAGTAGACGGCGAGCGTCTTGGGCGCGCCGGCGTCGAGCGTCGCGAAGACACCCGGCTGCCCGTCCGTCGAGACCTTCTCGGCGCGCTGGAACCCGGCGTCTTTCAAGAGCCGGATCATCAGGTCGCACCCTTCCGTCATCCCGCGGTTCTCGGCGGCGATGGAGGGTTGGTGGATCCATTCCTGGAGCCTCTTGACGTGCTCGTCGTGGTGCTTCTCGACCTCGGCGAGGATCGGGGCGAGCCCCGCCGGGGCGGGGGAGGCGGCCCGGAGGGCCTTCGGCAGAGCCATCGTGGCGGCGCCCGCGGCGGCGCCCTGGAGAAAATCTCTTCTGTTCATGGCGCGGAGTCTATCCGCGTCGCCTCGGCATAGGCCAGCGGGATGGTCAAATCCAGGCTCCCGCGGTCCTTCGCGGCTCGATTGAGGTCCTCCTCGAGACGCGCGAACACCGCCTCCCGCCGGTCCTCCGGGACGACGCCCTTCCAGCCGTCCAGGAACCCGAGCCGGATGAAGTAATGCCGGAAGAGGGCGCTTCCATCGGCAAAGCGCATCGAGGCGCGGCGCTCGACGGTCCGGGCCAGGCGAAAGCCGGCGCTCTCGAAGAGCGCGCGCAGACCTTCGACGGTCGTCCGGTGGGCGACGTGCGCGCTCAGGGCTCGCCTCGCCTCCTCGTCACCGAGGGCCGACAGCGTCGCGTCGAAGATCTCGTAGAGCTCGCTCATGTGGCCCCGCAGGTTGGTCGTCAGGACGAGCCGGCCCTCGGGCCTCGCGACCCGGCGGCATTCGCGGAGCACTCGTTCGGGGTTCTCGAAGTTGTTGATGCCGAGGTTCGAGACGATCAGGTCGAAGCCGCCGTCGGGAAATGGAAGAGAGGAGGCGTCTCCCTCCGTGATGTCGACGTTGGCGATGCCGCGGACCCTCGCCTTGAAGCGGGCGCGGTCCAGGGCCGCGCTCCAGGGATCGATCCCGACCACCTTCGAGCGGGAACCCAGGCGCTGCGCCAGTTCGAGAAGCGGGAACCCCGTCCCGCATCCGACGTCGAGGACGCGCATCCCTGGCGCCAGCGGCACGTGCTCGAGCAGAAGCTGCCCGGCCAGCGCCGACCAGAGCGGCAGCTCGTCGTACGCCGCGACCGTGTCGGGATCGTCGAGGTCGATCCGGAAGTCGAGGTAGCTAACGGCTCATGGTGACGACGCCGCCGGACATGATCGTGTGGTCTTCGGTCACGAGGGGCTTGGTCAGGTCGGCGATCTGGAGCGACAGCGTGTTGCCGCTGATCACTCCCGAGAGCTTCCCGCCGACGCATCCCTCCATCGCCACCGAGCCCGTCACGTTGTTGCCGGAAACGGTCGCCTTGAAGTAGCCGCGCACGCCGCAGTCCGACGTCTGAAGATTCCCGGTAACTTCCGACCCGATCTGTTGAAAGGTCGCCGACGCGGTCGAGTTGCCGCAATTCGAGACATCGTCGGACTGGAACCCTCCGCTCCAGGAGCCGGTCATGTTGGCGCTCGCGGGCGCCGCCGGCGGGCCCGTGACCGAGTTGGAGCTGTTGTTACAGCCGGCGATCACGAGGGCCAGCGCCGCGATGACCGCGACCAGCAGGGGGAAGAGGAGCCGCTCTTTCCTTCCCATGAGAGCCTCCTTGCAACGCTTCTAGGTAACATAAACGGGGGATTCCGGACCAACCTTTCATCACTTTTTTCGTAGCTCTCGTCACGAAACCGACCGGTTTCGTCCGCTAAACCCATGCCTGGAGAGCCCTTGCGTGTCAGTCTTGGGAGGCGAGAAGGAGGGCGTTTCACGGCACTTTTCGGCCGACGACGGGGCCGTTTTTCCGGACGAAAGCACCGTCCGGCGAGCGCCGGCCTGGCCGCACTCGTCCTGGCAATGGCCGCCTCGGGCGCCGCCGGATTGAATTCCGGCACGGTTCTCTCCCAGTACGGAAGGGACGTGTGGGACGGCGACTCCGGTCTCCCTCAGAACTCCGTGGACGCGATCCTCCAGACCCGGGACGGTTACCTCTGGCTCGGGACCCAGGAAGGGCTCGTCCGCTTCGACGGCGTGCGCTTCTCCGTCTTCGACTCGCGAAACAGCCCGGCGATCCGCGACGACTGGGTCCGCTCTCTCTGCGAGGCTCGCGACGGGACGCTCTGGGTCGGAACGGCCGAAGGGCTGCTGCGCAGCCAGAACGGGCGCTTCGACGGATGGCAGCCGGAAGGCGATGTCTCCCGCGGCGCGGTGACGCAGCTGCTCGAGACGCGCGACGGAGCACTCTGGGCCGTGACCGCTCGCGGCCTGGTCCGTCTCCGCGGTCACGCCAGCCGCCTCTTCGAGGAGAGGGACGGCCTCGCGATCGGGCAGGTAACTTCCATCGCGGAGGATTCGGATGGGAAACTGTGGGTCGGCGGACAGAACGGCCTCTCGCGCCTGGAAGAGGAGCGGTTCGTCCCGGTTCCGCTCCCCTCCGACAGCGCTCCGCGCGGCGTGACGGCGCTCGTCCGAGATCCGAAGGGAGGAGTCTGGGCGGGGACCCGCACCGGGATCTTCCACGCGGGCGCCGGGCGGATCGAGAGCCGCGCGTTTCCGCGGACGAGCCAGACCGCGCCCGCCCAGGTCCTCTACGTGGACGCCGAAGGCTCCGTCTGGATCGGGACGACCATGAGCCTGCTGCGGTACGCCGGCGGGCGCTTCGAGGAGCTGACCCGGGAGAATGGCGGGCTCTCCAGCGGCGACGTCAACGCGATCTTCGAGGACCGCGAGGGCAGCCTCTGGATCGGCACGCGCGACGGCGGCCTGAACCGCCTGAAGGACGAGCGCATCGCCAACTACACCGTCCGGCAGGGCCTTCCCGAGGACCACGTCTGGAGCGTCTTCGAGGACCGCGACGAGACGCTCTGGGTCGGGACGGCCGACGGAAGCCTCTCTCGGCTGCCGCGGGGAAAGTCGCGGTTCGAGTTCTTCACGAACGTCGGCGCCCGGATCGTCGCGATGGACCAGGACGCCGCCGGCGACCTCTGGGTCGGGACGCGCGGACAAGGCCTCTTCCGGATCCGCGACCGCCGCGTCATCCAGGTCGGGGAGATGGAAGGGTTCACGCCGACCTTCGTCGGGGCGATCCGCGCCGACCGCAACGGCGGCGTCTGGATCGGCACGGGCACCTCGGGCCTCTACCACTGGCGCGACGGACGGTTCACCCGCTACACGCAGAAGGACGGGCTGGCTTCCAACGCGATCTTCTGCCTGTACGAGGACCGCGCGGGGGAGCTCTGGGTCGGCACGTGGGGCGGCGGCCTGTCGCGCCGAACCGGCGGCGGCTTCGTGAACCTGACGACGAAGGAGGGCCTCGCACACGACATCGTCATGTCGGTGCTCGAGGACGCGCGGGGCGATTTCTGGTTCGGCACGCGCGGCGGTCTCTCTCGCTGGAGCCACGGCCGGTTCACGACGTTCCGCCAGGCGACCGGGCTCTTCCACGACGCCGTGCAGAGCGTCATGGCCGACGACCGCGGGTACCTCTGGATGACGAGCAACCGCGGCATCTTCCGGGTGCGCGCCGAGGAGCTGTCGGCGGCGACCGGTTCCATGCAGACGCTCCACCCGATCGGGCTCCCGACGGGCAACGGGATGCGCAACGTCGAGTGCAACAACGGCCAGCACGGCGGCGTGCGCGGAAAAGACGGCCGGCTCTGGTTCGCGACGCTGAAGGGCCTCGCGATGGCGGACCCGACGCGCATCCGCTTGAACACGGTCCCGCCGCAGGTCGTCATCGAGAAGGTGCTCGCGGGAAGGCAGGAGATCGAGCTGTCCGGGACCGGCGCCGTCACCGTCGAGCCGCCGACGCGCGACCTCGAGTTTCGGTACACGGCGCTGTCGTTCCGCAACCCGGGCGCGATCCGCTTCCGCTATCGCCTCGAGGGCTTCGACCGCGGCTGGGTCGAGGCCGAGGGGCGCCGCACCGCGTACTACACGAACCTTCCTCCGGGCCGGTACAGGTTCCGCGTCCTCGCCGGCAACGAGGACGGCTACTGGAGCGTGCGGGGCGCGGCGGTGGAGGCGACTCTCGAGCGCTCGATCCCGGAAACGGCCTGGTTCCGTTTCCTGGTCGCCGCGGCCGTGGTCCTCCTGGCGTGGAGCGTCCACCGCCTGCGCGCCCGTCGCCTGGCGGCGGGAGAAGCCCTGCGGGCCGCGGTGCTGGAAGCGCGGCTGTCTTCCCTCCAGTCGCAGTTGAAACCGCACTTCCTCTTCAACGCGCTCAACTCGCTTCTGCCCCTGGTGGGAAACGAGCCGACGCGGGCGCGGCGCATGATCGTCCGGATCGGCGACCTGCTGCGGGCGAGCCTGATGTCGGAGACGGTGCCGCTCGTCACGCTCGAGCGCGACCTGCTGCTTCTCTCCGAGTACCTCGACGTCGAGCGGATGCGGTTCCGCGACCGCATCTCCATCGAGATCGACGCCGACGAGAGGGCGCGGGCGGCGAGGGTCCCGAGCTTCCTGCTTCAGCCGCTCGTGGAGAATGCGATCAAGCACGCCGCCGACCCCGTGACGGGCCGTGTCCGGATTCGCGTCGAGGCGCGGGTGGAGAGCGAATCGCTGATCCTGAAGGTCTCCGACGACGGCCCCGGCGTCGCGCCGGACTTCGACCGGACAGGCGGCATCGGGCTTCGCAACATCCGCCGGCGGCTCGACCTGCTCTACCCGGGAGAGTACGACCTCTACCTGGCGAACCTCGGCAATCCCGGCGGGGGACCTGGCGGTCTCCCGAGCCCCCGGCGCGGGTGCGAGGTAAGAATCCGGCTGCCGCTGTCGCTCGAGACGGAAACCGCCGAGGCGGTCCCCGGCCTCAGACGAGCCCGCGCCGGAACGCCTTGAGCCGCTGCTTGTAGCTCGCGCTCATCGCGAGCTTCGTGCCGTCCTTGAGCACCACCTCGTAGTCTCCGTTGAACCACGGGTGGAGCTCGCGGATCCGGTCGATCGCGACGATCGTCGAGCGGTGAATGCGAAGGAACCGGGACGGGTCGAGCCGGCTCTCGATACCGGAGGTCGTCTCGTGGTGGAGGTGGGCGGCGGTCCCGACGTGAAGCAACACGTCGTTTCTCTTCGACTCGATCCAGTCGATGTCGGTCGCGCGCACGAAGTGGCTGCGGCCCCCGGTCTTGACGAGGAACCACTCGGGGTAGAGCCGGACCTCCTTGAGGAGCCCGGCGAGCTCGGCCGCGGTGTCACGCGAGACCGCCTTCTCGAGTCGCTCGCGGATTCGGTCGAGCGCCGTCTGCAGCCTCTCGGGCGAGACGGGTTTCAGGAGGTAGTCGATCGCGTGGACCTCGAAGGCGCGCAGCGCGTACTGGTCGAAGGCCGTGACGAAGACGACGGCGGGCGGAGGCGAGTTCTCCAGCATTGACAAAACGCCGAACCCGTCGAGGCCCGGCATCTGGACGTCGAGCAGCACGAGGTCGGGTTTCAGCTGGTGGATCGCCTGCACCGCCTTGAAGCCGTCCTCGCACTCGGCTACGACCTCGATTCCGCCGTCGGCGCGCAGATGCTCGCGGATCCATTCGCGGGCCAGGGGCTCGTCGTCCACGACGATCGTGCGGATCGCCGCGTTCTCCGCCTGGGCGGCTGAAGAGTGGTTCTGCATGGACGCCCTCCCTCTTCTACGCACTACGAAAAGCGAATCCTCTAGGTTTCGGATGGTACGGCCCCGCGCAGGACGCCTCGCCGCCCGATCGTTCGTCCTGAAAATCGCGGCGTTCGTCCTCGCCCGCCGCGCCGCCGCGAGCGCTGGAATCTCCGAGGCCGCGGGCCGCGGCGATCCAAGATCCTGATCTTTTCGACGAATTTCTGAATCGCGCCCCGCGCGCCGCCTCGCGCGGTCCGGTCCATCCGAGACCTCGTCCGTTCGATCGTCGCGCTCGTCCGAAAGGCGCGCGCTTTTCGCGGTGGCAGCGCTGTTGCTTTTTCAGGAGCCGCTCGCGCGCGAGGAAACACACTTCGCCCGGGAGCAAAGCGCAAAGCGGAGAAGCGACTCAATCCGAAAGAAGGAGGGCTCATGAAAAGACTTTGTAAACTGGCGGGACTCGCGGCGATCGCCGCGTTGGTGCCCGCCTCGCTCGCGTTGGCCCAGGCCAGCACGGGCAACATCTACGGCCGCGTCACCGACGAATCGGGCGGCCCGCTGCCGGGCGTCTCCGTGGCGCTGACGGGCGGCGGAGCGCCGCGGACGACCTTCACCGACGCGAAGGGCGAGTTTCGCTTCCTGACCCTGACCGTCGGCCCCTACACGCTGACGACGTCGCTCCAGGGGTTCTCGACGGTGGAGCGCGGAAACGTCATCGTCAACCTGGGGCAGAACACGGACGTCACGATCCCGATGAAGCTCTCCAACGTCACGGCAACGGTCACGGTCACGGGCGAGGTCCCGCTGATCGATCCCCGCAAGACGGTCACGGGCGCCAACTACCAGCTCGAAGAGTTGAAAAGCATCCCGACCGGGCGCGACCCGTGGGTCATCATCCAGCAGGTGCCCGGCGTCCAGATCGACCGCCTGAACATCGCCGGCAGCCAGAGCGGCCAGCAGTCCAATTACATCGGGATGGGCACGGACACGAGCCAGAACGCCTTCAACATGGACGGCGTGACGATCACCGACATGGCGGCGCTCGGCTCCTCACCGACCTACTACGACTTCGACCAGTTCCAGGAGATCCAGGTCACGACCGGCGGCTCGGATCCGGCGGTCGCGGTCCCGGGCGTCACCATCAACATGGTGACCAAGCGCGGGTCCAACGAGCCGCACGGCTCGCTTCGTTACTTCTACTCGCCGGGAGAGCTCCAGGCCCACAACGCCCCGCAGGAAGCCAAGGAACAGGCGGACCTGGGCCTCTACGGGCCGGCAATCAACAGCGGCAACCTGAACAGCAACGTGGATCGCATCTGCACCGTCGGCTGCAAGGGCGGCGCGGCGGGCATCCAGGACTACGGTGTCGAGGCCGGCGGGGCGCTCTGGAAGGACCGGGCCTGGCTGTGGGGCAGCTACGGCCGCAAGGAGATCCCGCTGACCAAGCTCGGCGGCGCGACCGACACGACCTACCTGGACGACTACGCCGGCAAGCTGAACATGCAGCTGTTCGAGTCCAACGCGGCCACGGTCTTCTACTTCCGCGGCGACAAGCAGAAGCTCGGCCGGTCGGCCGGCGTCACCCGCCCGCAGGAGACGTCGGTGGACCAGACGGGCCCGACCACGATCTGGAAAGGGGAGGACTCGCAGGTCTTCTCCGCCAACTTCATGGCAAACGCGTCCTATGACTACACGCGATCGGGCTTCAGTCTCTCGCCCGAAGGCGGGGCTCTGAACCCGGTGACTAACGTGTACCTCGATCCGAGCAACGTCTACCACCGCTCCTTCACGTACCAGGTCTTCAACCGCCCGCAGCACCAGGTCTCGGCGGGCTCTTCGTTTTTCTTCGGCACGGGCACCCTCGGCCACGAGATCAAGGCCGGCTTCGGCTGGCGCAACACGCCGATCTCCAGCCAGACCTTCTGGCCGGGCAACGGGATCCTCGGCCGCGAGGCGCAGGTCGTGCGCGCGGGTGTCTGCCCGACCGGGTGCGCGGCGGCGGACGTCTTCCGGCCGGGCCTCTTCTCCTACGAGTACACCTACTGGAACGGTTTCGTGAGCGACACGATCACGACGCAGAACCTGACGGTCAGCCTCGGCCTGCGCTACGACAACCAGTACGGCAACAACACGGCCTCGAGCGTGCCGGGCAACCCGCTCTTCCCCAACCTCGTCCCGGGCAAGGTCTACAACGGAAGCCCGAAGGACTTCACCTGGGAGACCTTCCAGCCTCGCGTCGGAATCAACTACGCGCTGGGCAAGGACAAGAAGAACCTGATTCGCGCGTCCTACGCCCGGTACGCCGACCAGCTCGGCGGCTCGATCGTCTCCTGGAACAACCCGGTGGGCGGAGCGGGCACGGCGGGCTCCCGGTACGTCTGGACGGACCGCAACGGCAACCACAACGTGGACCCCGGCGAGCTCGGAGCGTTCATCCAGGACCTCGGCGGGTTCAACCACCTCGATCCCAACGCGCTCGGCTCGGCCAATGTCATCGACCCCAACCTGAAGTCTCCTCTCACGGATGAATTCCAGCTCTCCTTCGACCGCGAGATCCTTCCCGAGTTCACGGCGTCGCTGACGGGGACCTACCGCCACCGCACCCGCGTCGTGTGGTCGCCCTACATCGGCGCTACCGCGGCGAGTTACACGAACGTCTTCGCGACGGGGCTGCCCGGCTACGACGTCAACGGCAACGTGATCGGCGTGACCGGCCCGATCTACACCGGCACGCTGGGCTCCGACTTCAACGGCGGCGAGTTCGTCACGAACCGCCCGGACTACAGCCAGGACTACTGGGGCGGCCAGATCCAGCTGACCAAGCGGCTGACCAACAACTGGCTGATGCACGGCTCCTTCGCCTACAACGACTGGAAGCAGAACATCGACAACAAGGCGACCGCCTGCATCGACCCGACCAACCAGCGTCTCTACCAGGACCCGGCCTTCAGCGCGGGCTTCCCGACCCCCAACGTGGGCCCAAGCTGCTCCGAGGGCGCTCTCTACAACCAGTCGCTCGGCAGCGGCAACTTCACCAACGTCTGGATCAACTCGCACTGGAGCTTCAACGTCAGCGGCCTGTACCGCTTCCCGCTCGACTTCACCTTCGCGGCCAACATGTACGGGCGGCAGGGGTACGTGAACCCGTACTTCATCCAGATCGACAGCGGTAACGGCGAGGGCAACCGCGGCGTCCTGCTCGGCAACCCGACGGACCACCGGCTGAAGGACGTCTACGAGCTCGACCTTCGGGTCGAGAAGACCATTCAGCTCTTCGCCAAGGCCGACCTCACCATCTCGGCGGAGCTCTTCAACGCTTTGAACTCCAACACGGTTCTCCAGAGGGAATCCGACGCGACGCCGCAGTGCGACAACGCCGGAAAGAACTGCACGGGCGCGGCGGGAACGATCCTCGAGATTCAGAATCCGCGTGCTCTCCGCTTCGGGGCGCGGTTGAGCTTCTAGCGGAGATCTCCTCCCTGTGGCCGGCTCGCCGGAGAAATCCGGCGGGCCGGTTTATTCTGCGAGGGATGCGGGCCCGATTCTCCACGCTGGCGCTGGCGGCGTTCCTCGTTTCTCCAGCGTGCCGCCAGGAGTCGCCGGATAGCCACCCGACTCCGCCTCTGCCGGACATAGTCCTCGTTTCGATCGACACGCTCCGGGCCGACGCTCTGGGCTACGCCGGCAACCCGCGGGCGAGGACCCCGAACCTCGACCGGCTGGCCTCCGAGGGGAAGACCTTCCTCTTCGCGCACGCGCACAACGTCATGACGCTTCCCTCGCACGCCAACATCCTGACGGGCCGCTACCCTTATGAGCACGGCGTCCGCGACAACGACGGCTTCCGTCTCGACCCGAAGTGGGACACCGCGGCGACGCTTCTCCACGCTGCGGGCTACTCGACCGGGGCGTTCCTCGGCGCCTTTCCCCTGGACGCCCGGTTCGGCCTGGACCGCGGGTTCGACGTCTACGACGAGCGGTATCCGCAAGGCGCCAACGAGTATGACTTCCGAGTCGCGGAGAGGCCGGCGGCGGAAGTCGTGGCCGCCGCGCGCCGCTGGTACGCGGAGAACGCGGGGCGCCCTCGATTCCTCTTCGTCCACCTCTACGACTGCCACTCGCCGCACGTGCCGCCGCCCGATCTCGCCGCCGCGTTCGCGTCGGATCCGTACGCCGGCGAGGTCGCGGGAGTGGATGCGGCCCTCGGCCCCCTGTTCGACGACCTGCGAGTCCCGACCGCGCGGCACGCCCTTCTCATCGTCACGTCCGACCACGGCGAAGCCCTCGGCGATCATGGCGAGGAGACGCACGGCCTCTTCGCGTACGAGGCGACGCTGCACGTTCCGCTGATCGCCTGGAGCCCCGGAGTGATCCCCGCCGCGCGGGACGGCTCCCCGCGCCGGCACGTGGACATCCTTCCGACGATTCTGGCGGCGGCGGCGGTCCAGGAGCCTCCCGGCCTTCCCGGCCGGTCGCTCCTCGGGGCCGCGGATCCCGGGGCGGCGTCCTACTTCGAGGCGCTGACGGCCTCCTTCACGAGAGGCTGGGCGCCGCTTCGCGGGATCCTCCGCGGCCCGGAGAAGTTGATCGACCTCCCGATCCCCGAGCTCTACGACGTGCGCGCCGATGCCGTCGAGAAAGACAATCTCTTCGAACGGAAGAAGGAGGCGGCGTCGGATCTCAAACGCCTGCTGCCGCCGCTGGAGGCCGCGGCGCCCGCGCCGGCTTCCGCCTCCGAGGAAACGGCCGCGAAGCTGCGGAGCCTCGGCTATCTCTCCGGCGGGACGGCGCTTCGGAAGTCCTACGGCCCCGAGGACGATCCCAAGCGCCTCGTGGATCTCGACCGCCAGCTCCAGGAGATCGTCGGGCTCTACCAGGCCGGCAAGCTCCCCGAGGCCGTCGCGCTGGCCCGCGGCGTCATGAAGCGGCGGCCGACGATGCCGGTCCTCTACGAGTTCCTCTCCTACCTCGAAGACCAGGCCGGGGAGACGTCGCGCGCGATCGCCACGCTGGAAGAGGCGAAGCGGCGAGGCTTCCTGGACGAGCGCCTGACGACTCGCCTCGGCCTTCTCTACAGCCAGACCGGAAGGACGAAGGAGGGGGTCGTCCTGCTCGAGCGGCTGCGCGACTCGAAGAACCCGGACGTCTCCAATGCCCTGGGTATCGCGCTCGCGACGGCGGGCGATCTGGCGCGGGCGATCGAAACGTTCCACAACGCCCTGCGCCTCGACCCGAAGAACGCCATCGCCTGGCAGAACATCGGCTTGACCCAGCTCCACGCCAAACGCGCGGCCGAGGCCATCGAGTCGTTCGACAAGGCCTTCGCGATCAACGAGCGGCTCCCGCGCGCCTGGAACGGGAAGGGGGCCGCGCTGGAGGCGCTCGGCCGCCACGGAGAGGCCATCGAAGCCTGGAAGAAGGCGATCTCGCTCGACCCCCAGCAGTTCGAAGCGATGTTGAACCTCGGCGTCGTCGCACTCGAACAGGGCCAGAAGGAGCTCGCCCGCGAGTCCCTCTCCCGCTTCCTCGCCGCGGCCCCACCCGCGGTTTTCGCCGAGGACCTGGCCCGTGCCCGAGGCCTTCTCCGCGAGGCGTCGAGGTAGTTCTGTCATCCCGAGGTAGGCGAAGCGACCGAGGGATCTTCGCGACTGAGCCGCGTGATCTCGATGTCGCCGCGACTTCAAGAGGTCACCACGGGGCGGGAGGGGCAAGCCCCTCCCCTACGACGCCAGGCGAAGGGGGGAGGAGGGAAGATCAACGAAGACCAGTTCGTTAACATAGCTCTCTCATGGCCCATCTCGATCGGTTCCATCCGGCCGTCGGAAAGTGGTTCGCGGCGAGGCTCGGCGAGCCGACGCCGCCGCAGGTCGAGGGCTGGCCCCTTATCCGCGAGGGGAAGAACACGCTCATCGCCGCTCCGACCGGGTCCGGCAAGACGCTCGCGGCGTTCCTCTCGGCAATCGATTCGCTGATCCGGCAGGGTTCGGACCTGAAGGAGGAGACCCAGGTCCTCTACGTCTCGCCGCTCCGGGCGCTCTCCAACGACGTCCAGAAGAACCTCCAGGGCCCCCTGGCGGAGATCGCGGAGATGGATCCGTCGGTGCCGGAAGTGCGGGTGCTCGTGCGCACCGGCGACACTCCGTCCTCCGAGCGGACTGCCATGGCGAAGCGGCCGCCGCACATCCTGGTGACGACGCCCGAGTCGCTCTACCTGCTTTTGACGAGCGACGGCGGGCGCGGGATGCTCCGCACGGTCTCCACGGTGATCGTGGACGAGATCCACGCGCTCGTCCGGGACAAGCGGGGCAGCCACCTCGCGATCTCGCTCGAGCGGCTCGAGGAGCTGGCCGGCAGGCCGGTGCAGCGCGTGGGGCTCTCGGCCACCCAGAAGCCGCTGTCCGACGTCGCGCGGTTCCTCGTCGGGACGGATCGCGATTGCGCGCTGGTCGACGCGGGGACCTTCCGTGAGCTGGACCTGGGCATCGAGATCCCGCCCTCGCCCCTCTCGACGGTCTGCTCGCACGAGCAGTGGCAGGAGATCTACGCCCGGATCGGCGAGCTGATCCGCGAGCACCGCACGACCCTCGTGTTCGTCAACACGCGCAAGATGGCCGAGCGCATCGCGGGGCAGTTGACGCGGCTCCTCGGCGAAGAGGCGGTCACGAGCCACCACGGCAGCCTGTCGAAGGCTCGGAGGCTCGACGCCGAGGAGAGGCTGAAGGCGGGGAAGCTCCGGGCGCTGGTGGCGACGGCGTCGCTGGAGCTCGGCATCGACATCGGCGACGTGAACCTCGTCATCCAGGTCGGGGCCACGAGATCGATCGCGACGTTCCTCCAGCGCGTCGGCCGGGCGGGCCACGCGTTGAAGCGGATCCCGAAGGGCCGGCTGTTCCCGCTGACGCTGGACGAGCTGGTCGAAGGGGCGGCGCTCCTACGCTGTATCCGCGGCGGGGTCCTAGACCGCACGCCGATGCCCCCGCGCCCGCTCGACATCCTGGCCCAGCAGATCGTGGCCTCCTGCGTCCCCGAGGCGTGGCGGGAGGAGAAGCTTCTCGACGTCGTCCGGCGGGCCTGGCCCTACCGCGACCTTTCGCGAAGCGACTTCGACCGCGTCGTCGCGCTCCACACGGAGGGGCGCCGCGCGCTCCTTCACCGCGACGGCGTCAACGGCCGACTGATGGCCACCAAGCGCGCCCGGCTGACGGCGCTGCTCTCCGGCGGAGCGATCCCCGACGCGGCTGACTACCAGGTGCGCCTGGAGCCGGAGGGAACTCTCGTCGGGACCGTCAACGAGGACTGGGCGGTCGAGTCCAACTCGGGCGACATCTTCCAGCTCGGCAACGCGTCGTGGCGAGTCATCCGGATCGAGCCCGGCATCGTCCGGGTCGCCGACGCGAAGGGGCAGCCGCCGTCGCTGCCCTTCTGGCTGGGAGAGGCGCCGGGCCGAACCCGTGAGCTGGCCGCCGAGATTGGCGGACTGAGGCAGGACTGCGCGGACCGGCCCGAGGTGTCGGCCGACCTGCTGCGGGTCTCGTGCGGCGAGGCCCTGCCCGCGGCCGGGGCCGTCCAGGTGGCCGAGTTCATCGAGGCGGGGCGCCGGGTTCTGGGCACCGTCCCGACGCAGAAGCGCGTGATCCTCGAGCGCTTCTTCGACGAAAGCGGCGGGATGCAGCTGATCGTCCACGCTCCCTTCGGGTCACGGATCAACAAGGCCTGGGGTCTCGCGCTCCGAAAGAAGTTCTGCGTCGGTTTCGGCTTCGAGCTCCAGGCCGCCGCCAACGAGGAGGCGATCGTCCTCTCGCTCGGCCCGCAGCACAGCTTCGAGCTCGAGGACGTCTTCAACTACCTCCACCCGGACCGCGCGAGGGACGTCCTCGTCCAGGCGCTTCTTGCCGCGCCGCTCTTTGAGACGCGCTGGCGGTGGAACGCGCAGCGGTCGCTGCTGCTCGAGCGCTCGCGGGGGGGCAAGAAGATCCCGGCGCCGCTCCAGCGCATGCGCGCCAACGACATGCTCGCGGCCGCGTTCCCCCAGGTCCTCGCGTGCCCTGAGACCCTGCCGGGCGGGCCCATCGAGGTCCCGATGGATCATCCCGTAGTGGCGCAGACGATCGAAGACTGCCTGACCGAGGCGATGGACCTGGACGGCTTCCTCGAAGTGCTCCGCGGCCTGCGCGACGGGTCGATCGAGAAGCGCGCCGTGGACACCGCGGAGCCCTCGTCGTTCGCCCGCGGAATCCTCTCCTCGCAGCCCTACACGTTCCTGGACGACGCGCCCCTGGAGGAGCGGCGCACGCAGGCCGTCCTCTCGCGCCGCGTTCTCGACAGCCGGTCCGCCGACGAGATCGGCGCGCTCGACCCCGAGGCGATCGCGCGTGTCAAAGAGGAGGCGTGGCCCGATCCGTCGAACGCGGAGGAGGTGCACGAGGCGCTCCTCTGGATGGGCTACGTCGCCGACGAGGAGGCCGAACCGTGGCGGGCGTGGCTCGAGGAGCTCGCGGCGGCGGGGCGCGTCACGCACGAGGACGCGGGCTGGTTCGCCGTCGAGGCGACTCGGGATCCCAAGGCGGTTCTCAAGGGGCGGATGGAAGCGCTCGGCCCGATCGTCTCGGACGACCCGCTACTGGTGCAGCTCGAGGGCGAAGGCGTCGTGCTTCGGACCCGGATCGCCGGGCAGCTGGCGTGGTGCGACCGAAGGCTCCTTGCTCGCATCCAGCGCTACACGCTCGAGCGCCTGCGCCGGGAGATCGAGCCCGTTTCGGCGGCGCAGTTCCTGCGGTTTCTCGCCGCCTGGCAGCACGTGGATCCCGAGCACCGGCTCGAGGGTCCGCGCGGCGTCGCGCAGGTCGTCTCGCAGCTCGCCGGGTTCGAGGTTCCGGCTGCTGCGTGGGAGGGCTCGATCCTGCCCGCCCGCGTGCGCGGCTACCGGCGCGACTGGCTCGATCAGCTGACTCTTTCCGGCGAGGTCGCGTGGAGTCGGCTCTGGGGAGGCGCCGTCGCCGCGGTCCGCCGCGCCCCGGTCTGCCTCGTCGAGAGGAAGGACATGGAGGAGTGGGCGGTGCTCGCGGGCCAGATGCCCGCCGAAGAGCCCAAGGGAACCGCGCTGCAGGTCTTCGAGACGCTCCAGGCGCGTGGGGCGATGTTCTTCCAGGAGCTGGCCCGCGCGACGAAGCTTCCGCCGTCGTTTCTCGAGGCGGGCCTGTCGGAGCTGATCGCGCTCGGACGCGTGACGTGCGATTCCTTCGCGGGGCTGCGGTGGCTGATCGTGCCGGCCTCGCGCAGGCGCGAGGGGGGAGTGACCGCGGGCCGGTGGAGTCTCGCGCCGCGGGACGGGGCCGCACCTCTTTCGCCGGAGTTCGTGGCGCGGAAGGTCCTCGCCCGGACCGGGGTCGTGTTCCGCAAGACCCTGGCCCGGGAGAAGCTGCCGGTGCCGTGGCGGGACATCGCCCGGGTCTGCCGCACGCTCGAGGCGCGCGGGGAAGTCCGCGGCGGACGGTTCGTCGCCGGCTTCGACGGCGAGCAGTACGCGCTTCCGGAGGCGATCCCCTTGCTTCGCGCCGTCCGGCGCAAGAGCGACGCCGGAGAAATCGCGCCGCTGTCCGTTTCCGCCGCCGACCCGCTCAACTTCCAGGGAATCCTGACGCCGGACGAGCGGATTTCGCCGGCCACGCGCCAGCAGGTGCGCGTCGCCTAGCAGGACTGCGATGAACACGGCGACGGCGCCGGATTCGGTTCAAGTCCGTCAGCTGAGGTGGGCGGATGAGGCGCGCATCTGCGCTCGGATGATGTCCTCGTCCGAGCCGTGGCTGACGCTCCAGCGCAGCTTCGAGCAGTGCCTGGACGTGCTCGAGGACCCTTCCCGCGAGGTCTACGTCGCGGTGGAAGGCGCGCAGGTCCTCGGGTTCGTCATCCTCAACATGGCGGGCGCCTTCGCCGGGTACATCCAGACGATCTGCGTGGTCGAGCACGAGAGAAGCCGCGGCATCGGGACGCGCCTGGTCGATTTCGCGGAGAAGAGGATCTACCGGGATTCGCCCAACGTCTTTCTCTGCGTCTCGTCGTTCAACCCGCGGGCCCGGGCGCTCTACGAGCGGCTCGGGTACCAGTTGATCGGAGAGCTGAAGGACTACATCGTCGCCGGCCACGACGAGCTCCTCTTCCGCAAGACGATCGCTCCCATCCGCGACTTCCGAAAAGAGACTAAACTCTGATGGCAAACGTCTTATTGGAATGGCTCGACCAGGCCTATAACGTTGACTTACGCCTTTATTACGCCATAAAGTCGGAGGGTGAGCGGGAAGCAGAACCGGCCTTCCGACGGTCCTCCGGATAGTCCTCCCTCTCGCAATCTCGGAGTCCCCTCGCGCGAGGAGGGTCCTTCCGACGCCTCGCTCATCGTCGCCGCCGGCGCGCGCAAGGAGCTGTTGAAGCGCCGCGACGCGAAGCTCGACACCCGTCATCGCGGCCCGCGCCCGTACGCCGAGCTGCGCGTCGCCTCGGCCTTCTCCTTCCTCGACGGCTCGTCGCTTCCCGAAGACCTCGTCGAGCAGTCGGCGAATCTGGGTCTGCCCGCCGTCGCGCTGGTCGACCGCAACGGCGTCTACGGCGCGCCGCGCTTCTTCAAGGCGGCGAAGGCCGCGGGAATCAAACCGCTGGTCGGCGCCGAGGTCACGTTAGAGGAGGGGAGCGGAGGTGCGGAGGAGCGGAGGAGAAAGACCTCTCCTCTGCCCCTCGGCTCCTCTGCTCCTCGGCTCTCGTTACTGGTTGAGAGTCGAACGGGGTACAAGAACCTCTGCCGCCTGGTCACCGAGGGGGCGGCCGGCAAGCCCAAGGGCGAAACCGCGGTGACGTGGGAGCAGGTCGCGGCGCACACGGCAGGACTCCACTGCCTGACCGGAGGAGGCGAGGGCCCTCTCGCCCGCGTCCTCGAGCGTGAAGGGATCGAGAATGCCAGGCAGACGCTGGAGCGACTCGCCGGCCTTTTCCACGGAAGGCTCCACGTCGAGGTCTCCCGGCACCGGCTTCGTGAGGAGGAGCATCGCAACCAGGCGCTCGCGGGTCTCGCGCGGCCGATGCGCCTGCCGCTGCTGGCGACCAACGGCGCCCGCTACGCCCGCGCGAAAGACAAAGACCTCCACGACGTCCTGACTTCGATCCGCAACCACACGACTCTCGACAAGGCGGGCCGGCTCCTCGCCGCCGGGCGGGAGAGGCACGTCAAGGACGCCGGAGAGATGTCGAAGCTCTTCGCCGACCTGCCGGAGGCTCTCGACAACGCCTGGACGCTTTCGCAGCGGCTGGACTTCACGCTCGCGGATCTGGGCTATCGGTTCCCCGATTACCCGCTCCCGCCGGGCGAGACGCCGAGCTCCTACCTGCGCCAGGTCACGTGGAACGAGGCGCGCACGCGCTTCCGCCCCATGACGGCGCGGGCCCAGGCGCAGATCGCGAAGGAGCTGGCGATGATCGAGAAGCTCGACCTCGCCGGCTACTTCCTGATCGTCTGGGACATCGTCCAGTTCTGTCGGAGAGAGAAGGTCCTCGTCCAGGGGCGGGGCTCCGCGGCCAACAGCGCGGTCTGCTACGCGCTCTCGATCACCGCGGTGGACCCGGTGCGGATGGACCTGCTCTTCGAGCGGTTCCTGTCGGAAGAGCGCGGCGAGTGGCCTGACATCGACCTCGACCTTCCCTCCGGCGACCAGCGCGAGAAGGTCATCCAGCACGTCTACGAGAAGTACGGCCCGCGGGGCGCCGGGATGACCGCGAACGTCATCACGTACCGCGACCGGTCGGCCGCGCGCGAGACGGGCAAGGCTCTCGGGTTTTCGCCCGAGCAGGTGGACAACCTCTCCAAGCAGCTCGGCGGCTGGAGCTTCGGGGAGATCCGCGAGCCGATCGAGGAGCTGGGCAAGGAGATCGCGGCGGCGGGCCTCGATCCCGAGGACGTACGCTCGAAACACTTCCTGCGCCTCTTCCTCCAGATCCAGAACCTGCCGCGCCACCTCGGGCAGCACTCCGGCGGGATGGTCGTCGCCAAGGGGAGGCTCGACGAGGTCGTTCCGCTCGAGCCCGCGTCCATGCCCGGGCGCGTCGTCGTGCAGTGGGACAAGGACGACTGCGCGGACATGGGGATCGTCAAGGTGGACCTGCTCGGCCTGGGGATGCTCGCGGCGATCGAGGAGGCGATCCCGACGATCCGGACGCACGAGAACGTGGAGATCGACCTG